>QKIM01000133.1 GCA_003249585.1 Deltaproteobacteria bacterium | reverse complement strand
CCCCCTGGACCTGCAGCGACTCCGAGGACAACTGTCCCCTGGTCTACAATCCCGACCAGGCCGACCGTGACGGCGACGGCGTGGGCGACGCCTGCGACAACTGCCCCGACGACTCCAACCCCGATCAGTGGGATGCGGATCTCGACGGCGAGGGCGATGCCTGTGACGGCGCCGAAGCTTCGGCGACAGACCCCGCCAGCCTCTATCATCGTGCCGCTTCGGGCCGCATGAACGCCGAGACCTTCATGAACAACTGGAGGGGTGACCACGCCGAGGGGCTGGCGCTCCTGCGCCGGGCGCTCCGGGAGCGTTTCGGGCTCTCGGAGGTGGATCGGGCCTGATGGCGATCCCCTTCACCACCCCCGTCATCACCCTGGAGATCACCGACGAGTGCCCGCTGAGCTGCATCTACTGTTATCGTGCGGGACACTCCCGGACAGGCACCCCCCTCCCCTTCGCCGCCCAGGTCGCGCTTCTCGACTCCCTGTCGAAGGCCGTCTCGGCGCGCACGGTCCAGATCGCGGGCGGGGAACCGCTGGCGAGCCCCCATCTCTTCGACTGGATCGAGCGGATCCGGACGATGGGCCTCACGCCGACCCTCCTCACCGATGGCGCCCTGATCACCGCCGAGACCGCGGAGCGCCTGAAGGCCGCCGGGATCGCCATGGTGCAGCCCACCCTGCTGGCGGCCGCCGAGGCCCCTCATGACCGGCTCAAGGGCGGCCCCACCTTCCGGCGTACCGTGGAGGGGATAACAGCCCTCGTGGCCCTGGACATCCCCGTCTCTCTTGCCTTCGTGGTCACCCGCCTGAGCGCGGACTTTTTCCGGGACGTGGTGGAGCTGGCCTTCGCCCTGGGGATAAAGACCGTGGCCCTCTCCCGGTACACGGCCTCTGGAGACCAGGCGACCGACGAGACACTGACGCCCACGCCAGCCCAGCTGCGTGCCTGCCTCGAGACCGCGCAGTGGGCCAACGAGAAACTCTCCATGAAGGTCCGGGTGGCCATCTCCATCCCCCACTGCCTGGCCGAGGGGCTGAACCTGCCCCAGGTGCCCCTGGGACACTGCGCCCTGGCCTCGGACACCCCGGGCCTGACCATGGACAGCCGCGGCGATCTGCGGGCCTGTGCGGTCTCCACGGAGATCCTGGGGCATCTCCCGGCCCAGCCGCTGGAGGTGATCCTGGAGCGTGCAAAAAGCTATTTCGAGTCGCGCAGGGCCCTGCCCCCCATCTGCCAGCGCTGCCCTCGGGTATCTGCCTGTCGGGGGGGCTGCCGCGAGAGCGCCTTCAGCACCGGCGGCCCGGCCAGCCCCGACCCTCTGCTCCCGACTGACGCGTAACGCGGAATTTCGCGCCCGCGGAAAGTTCTCTTGACAAGTATCCCACAGGGCGTAACACTCATAAAGTTTGATTCGAAAATGCATCACGCCATCGAGATTGGCACAGGTACCAGCCATGAAAGCAATTCCCTTCCTCGTCATCCTTGCAACCCTTCTCCTTTATGCCTGCGATAACAGTTCCTCCAGCGCGGACCGCTGCGGCGACGGCATCGAAGACATCGGTGAAGAGTGTGACTACAAGGCCCCGGACATCAGTTGTGTCACCCTCGGGTATTACGGCGGCATGGTCTCCTGCAACACGGACTGCACCATGGATCTGAGCGAATGCGAGACGGCGGGACGATGCGGGGACACTGTCCTCCAGGCCGGCGAGGATTGCGAGGGGGGCGTGGGGGGCGAGACCTGCGCCAGCCAGGGGTTCGAGACGGGGACCCTCACCTGCGGCGTGGACTGCCGCTACGACTACTCGCAGTGCGTCGGCGCCGAGGACTGCGGCAACGGCACCATCGAAGGAAACGAGGAGTGTGACGGAGCCAACCTCGGCGGCGAGACCTGCTCCTCCTTCGGCTTCCACGGCACGGGGCTCGCCTGCTCCGAGTGCCGCTTCGACCTCACCGAGTGCCAGAACAACGGCAGCTGCGGCGATGGCGAGATCCAGGCGGCCTTCGAGGAGTGTGACAGCGCGCTGCTCGGTGGCGCCACCTGTGAATCGGTCGGCCTGGCGGCCGGCACGCTCTCCTGCGACAGTGAAACCTGCGCCCTGGATCTGTCCGGGTGCGGAGGATGCGGAAACACCGTCTGCGACGGCGACGAGGACTACGCCTCCTGTCCCGAAGACTGCGACACCTGCGGAGACGGTGTCTGCGACGGAGGCGAGAACTTCCTGAACTGTATTACCGACTGCGACACCTGCGGCGACGGCACCTGCGACCCCGGTGCCGATGAAGATGGGCTCAACTGCCCGGCGGACTGCAGCTGCGGTGACGGGGTCCTGTCCGCCGACGAAGTCTGCGACGGGGAGCTCTTCCGTGAGACACTCCTTTGTGAGGATCTCCCCGGCCTGACGGGGACCGGGCAGATGGTGTGCAGTGCGGATTGCGCCTCGACGTCCATGGAGAACTGCACCCTCCTCCAGCTGGACATGCTCTTCGTGGTGGACAACTCCATGGCCATGGACACCAAGCAGAGCCGCTTCTCCGAAGCGCTGCCCCGGCTCATCGGTGAGCTGCGACGTACCGGCGGCGGCATGCCCAACGTCCACATCGGCGTCACCTCGACCGACATGGGGACCATGACCTACGTTGTGGGGGGATGCAGTGGGACAGGCGACAACGGGCGGCTGTTGATGGGCGCAGACGATGCCTGCAGCAGCCTCGCGACGGACCCCTACCTGGTGGACATCGTGCCCGCCGGCTGCACCATCACCCGAGACGCCTCCGATACCTGCATTGCCAATGACTGTACGGCTGCAAACTGCGAGTCGGCGGCCTTTGACGTCACCGAGCCCGAGGGCCTCACGCTCGCCGTTGATGACGCCGGCTGCCCGCGCTGCCGCAACTATAGCGGGACCATGACCGAAGCCCTCACCTGCATGACCACCCTGGGGACCTCGGGGTGCGGCTTTGAACAGCCCCTCGAGGCCATGATGGCCGCGCTGGACAACCGCTCCGGGGCCAACGACGGGTTCCTGCGAGACCCATCCATCCTCTCCGTCACCTTCATCACCGACGAGGATGACTGCTCCGTCAAGAACTCCACCTTCTTCGATCCATCCAATACTGCCTCCCTGGGGCCAGTGTCCAGCTTCCGGTGTACCTCCTGGGGCATCTCCTGCGCCGAGACCTGGCACTTAACCCTGAATCCCGGGGAGGAGGTGCAGTATACAGGGTGTGCTCCCCGTCCCGAGAGCGATCCCCTCGCGTTGCTCCACAGCCCCGACTATTATATCAACCGCCTCGAACAGATCAGGGATCGTGCCTACGTGTTCATCTCCACCTTCGACGCCACGACAACGACCACCCTGACCACCGAGGCAGACGGAACAACCGGCGGTGAGGCCCTGCAAAAGGGCTGTTCAGACGCGGTCCCCGCCCTGCGGCTGGGCGCCTTCGCCGACGCCTTCACCCACGAAGACTGGGAGGTGTGGAACGACATCTGCATGGAGAGCTACTCGACGCCGATGGTTCAACTTGCCAACACCCTGAGCGGCCAATTCTCCCTTCCCACACCGGCGCCCATGGCCTGCGCCATCGACGAGGCCTACTGGGATGCGTCCTCGTCCTCCTGCCCCGCCTTCACCTCATGCATCTTCTCCGGTGCCGTGACCACTGCCTGTG
>QKIM01000190.1 GCA_003249585.1 Deltaproteobacteria bacterium | reverse complement strand
AGAGAGCAAGCTCCTGCCCAGGCGGGTCCTGGCCGAGGCCGTGAGCACCCTGGTCTTTCTCAGGGACATCCCCACCGAGCTCTACTCAGACCGCGACAAACTGACCCAGTTCCGCAAGGCCTCCAAAACCTTCGGTCGCACGGCGCTCATGCTCAGCGGCGGGGCCACCATGGGCATCTATCACCTCGGCGTCGTCAAAGCGATGCACGACGCCGATCTGCTCCCCGAGATCATCAGTGGCAGCTCCATGGGAGCCATCGTGGCAGCGGGGCTGTGCACGAGAGACCGCCGGCAGCGGGAGCTCTTCTTCCGAGACTCCGCGAGCATCCAGCGCATGGCCATGAAGTTCAACTCCCTGGGGCAGATTTTCCGTCAGGGGGCGCTCTTCAACCCGGAGGTCCTCCTCACCCATATCCAGGAGAATCTCGGGGGCGACTACACCTTCGAGGAAGCCCACCGTGTCTCCGGGCTCACCCTCAATATCTCCGTCTCCCCCACGCGCAGCCGCCAGAAACCCAAAATCCTGAACCACCTCTCCACCCCGAACCTCCTGGTGGCCCACTCCACCGCCGTCTCCTGTGCCATGCCCCTGCTCTTCGAGCCCGGGATGCTCATGGCTCGAGGCGCAGACGGCTCGGCGGAGGCTTACCTGCCCACGGAGCGCTGGGTAGATGGCACCCTCGGCGGAGATCTGCCCATGGCACGGGTTTCCAGGCTCCACAACGTGAACCACTACATTGTTTCCCAGACCAACCCACACATCTACCCGCTCCTCTCCAGGAGCGAACAGCCAGGCCTCGCGCGCCTCGGCGTGGACGCCGTGGGCGCTCTGGCGCGGGCCCACACCCGGGAGCTCCTGGGGAGCCTCAGGCGCTACCTCTCGGCACGCGGAGGCTGGCTCATGCTGGACCAGCTCTACGCCATCACGGCCCAGCCCTATGTGGGGGATATCAACATCCACCCTCGCATAGACCCCTGGATGTTGCGCAAGGTGCTTTCCAACCCGACGGAGGAAGACATCCACGCCTTCATTCTGGGCGGAGAACGGGTGACCTGGCCCAAAATCGCCATGATCCGAGATCACACGGCGGTGAGTCGTACCTTTGCACAGTGTATCGAGACCCTCTCCTCCAGACTGGGCGAGTCGTCCGGTCGTGACGAGAACGGATAAGGAGCACGGCCCATGAAGCGCCCCCTCCCCATCCTCCCCACTGCCCTCCTGACCGCTGCCTCCGGCCTGGCCTTCGCGCTCGCATGGTGGCTCCTTGGAGAGCCCCTGCGTGAGCCCCTCATGACTCGCACGCTCCTCGGCCCACCGCTGGTAGCGGCGGCCATGTCCCTGTGCACCTTCTTCTTCACCGGGATGGCGGCGGCACAAATGATCGGGCCCGACCGGCGCGCACACCTCGTCCACACGGGCGCTGGCGTCATCATCACGGTGACGATGACGCTGCTCCTCTCCCCGGCCGTTCCCTGGCTCTTCATCATCGTCCATACCAGTTTGGCCCTGCCTCTGGAGTGGGCGGGCAGCGCCGCGGGCCGGCACCTGCCTGGTTCCTGACCATCCCCGCCCTTTGTCATCTCCATGCCCGACGTGCGCGCCCCCTGACCCCGTTCGCGAAATCGGGCGGAATGCTGCGCGCTCTTTTTCCTGAAGCCACGGGGGGAAATGTGCTAGCATACAACTCATAACCTTTTACCAGATGGAGCACACCTCATGAGAACCCTCGCCCTGATTTGCGCCATGTCCCTCTTCGCGGCCGCCGCCTGTGACGACGACGACTCAAACAACAGCAGCAACACCAACAACACCAGCAACGTCAACAACACCAGCAACGTCAACAACACCAACAACACAAGTGTGTTGTGCGGCAACGGAGTTGTGGACGAGGGGGAGGAGTGCGACGACGCCAACGACATCAACACGGACGCCTGTCTGGACACCTGCATGAGCGCCGCCTGCGGCGACAACATCGTCAACATTTCCATCATCGGCGAGGGCCTCCCCATCCTCGAGGAATGCGACGATGGCGAGGCCAACGGCCTTTTTGCCAACGCCTGCCGCACAGACTGCACGCTGCCCTACTGCGGCGACGCCGTCGTTGATGACGACTACGTCGACCTCATGTCCAACCCCGTGAGTGAAGAGTGTGACGACGGTGAAGCCAACTCCAACGCCCCCAATGCCTGCCGCCCCGACACCTGCCTGCTCCCCTACTGTGGAGACGAGATCGTCGACGATGATTATCTCGACAGCACGGGCACCCAGCGGACCGAGGAGTGCGACTACGGCGAGTTCAACAGCAACACGGCCTCCAACAGCTGCCGCGAGGACTGTACGCTGCCATTCTGTGGTGACGCCGTGCGTGACACCGGGTACACCAACGTCCAGGGGACCTATGTGCAGGAGAAATGCGACGACGGGAACAACACCCCGAACGACGGCTGCAACGAACTCTGCCAGGTGGAGATCGGCTGGTCCTGCACCATCGGCGCGGGAGCCACTCCCGACACGTGTACCTCGGGCTGCGGCGACGGCACAAAGCTGGCGGCCGAGCAGTGCGATGACAACAACAACGACCCCAATGACGGCTGCGACGCATACTGCGCCGTCGAGGTGGGGTGGAGCTGCACCGCGGACAGCCCGAGCGTCTGCACCGCCGCGTGCGGAGACGGGCTCATCAGGGGCACCGAGCAGTGCGACGACGGCAACACGGGCGGCTCCGACGGTTGCGCCTCCGACTGCACGATCGAGGCCGGATGGTCCTGCACCGGCTCGCCCTCCATGTGCACGCAGAACTGACACAGGTTCTTCCGCCCACCCTGTTGTTCCCAGTATTTCCTGAGGGGGTTATTGGCAGTTGGTGTCCCGGAACCAGTTGTCCGCGTAGTCTTCGTAGGTACCCGTCAGGGGTTCGCTCGTCTGAAGGCCCGAGATCACCCCGTTGACGGTGACGAAGAACTCAAGCTCGGCGATCTCATAGCTTTCCCCCGTGGAGTAGGTCACCTCGGAGGTCTCCACGTCGGGACAGTTGTACGGGCGGAAGGGATCCAGCGCCGCGATGTTGAAGGCGTACCTGGCGTTGTTCCCAACATAGTCCACAAAATCCACGTACTCGAAGTCGAACGCGTCGGCACCAAACCGGTACCACATGCGCACATCAAGCTCCTGCCACAGGTCGGCGTTCTGGTAGTCCGTCACGCCCTCCTGCCACACCTGGAAACAGACGTTCCCCACCTCGGAACGCTGGCGGGCCCAGGTGCCGTAGGTGAAGTTGTCGCCAAGCGAACTCCCGTCGGCACAGGGCACGGAGCTCGCCCTGGAGATGTTGAGGAACCAGCCGCCGACCCAGCCAGGGCCGGCCTGGACGGGGATGGCGTAGTTCTGACCGTAGTTGGAGTCCCACTCCTGGCAGGAGGCACCGCCGAGGGTCGTGTTGGAGAACCACACCTCCATGGACGTGGCTCCGGCAGGGATCTCGATGGAGAGAGGACGGCTGAACGCCTCATTGGTGGGGTATCCCATGTCGCTCACAAAATCGCGGACGGAGCCCTCAACGACCTCACCTCCGGGGAGAAAACGCACGAAGGCCCGAATATCCCAGGCCGGGTATCCGTTATGGGTGCCCCGGCAGTTGGGGAGACGATCCAGCTCGTAGATGAGCGAGAAGGAGGCGCC
>QKIM01000270.1 GCA_003249585.1 Deltaproteobacteria bacterium | reverse complement strand
GGACGACCACGGGCCGTTTCGCCCTCGGGGGTCTCGTGCGTATCGCGGGACGCTGGACCTTGTGGGGCGCCTTGTGGATGACCACGGGGCGACGGACCGGATGATGTGCGGTAGGCACGACCACGCGACGGGTGGAGACCACCAGACGGGTCGTGGCGCGGGCATCCTTCTTGATCCGGATGCAGCGGTCGTAGCGTGCCCGCTTCACCGCCAGGGGGCGGACAAAGCGGGTGGCGTGCCGGCACGCCGTGATGTCCGCGGTGGTGACGTAGCCTGGGACGGCGACCCGTGTGTACACTTTCTTATAGACGACCCTGGCCTCGGCGTCGTTTACGGTGAGGGTGAAGAGAAGACCAACCATGAGGGAAAGGGTGATTGTGCGTGACATGACTGCACCTCCTGCCCTGGCAAAGCGCAAGGGGCGTGCCGTTTCTGGTGTCCCGGACCCCTTCAGGTGGCCTGAATGGCGGTGTAATAGATTGAATAGTCAGTGATAAATATTTTTTTGTGGCCGCCGGCGGTGCGTCGCGGCGAGACCTCGCGGGAAAAAAATCTCCGGGCTCGGAAGGGTGTGATTCAGGGGTTTTCGGGATATTGGGCGGCCGGGGAGGGAAAATAATGCCTCCCCATGGAACCTTTTTTCGTCCCCCCTTTTGTGTTGCGGACCATTGACACCCAGGGTGTGATCGGGCGTGAAAGAACGTTCCGGGTTTTCAATCCGTGGAGGGCCCCGTGGGTGACAAGGGGTGAGGGTCAGCGGATGAAGAGGGCGCCGGGGGAGTTGTAGCTCCCCCCCTTGTCGAAGTGCGAGTGCACCCCCACGTCCCAGTAGGATCCCGAGGCGCTCTCGAAGGTGGTGAAGAGGCGGCCGATGCTCTGCAGGCCCAGGGTGGAGTCCGTGGAGAAGCAGTGGTACTCTGCCGAGGTGTCGGGACCGTCGAGGAGGTGCAGGCCGAATTCGGTGAAGGGGTCGGCGCTGAAGGGGGCGCGGCCCGCGGCGGAGGTGCAGGCGTAGGCCAGGCCGGTGAGGAGGGCGCCGTCGGAGGTGTAGACCTCGAAGGGGCCGTAGGTGGACTCCGGGCACCACGTGGAGGCGTCGAAGTAGTTGCAGCCGCCGGGGAGGGTGGCGGTGATGTAGTCGTCGGTGTCGCCGCCCACGTAGGCCAGCACCTCGCCCTGGGAGGCCGCCCACAGGGCGCTGGCGTCCATGGAGAAGGAGGCGAAGGTGCCCGAGTTGTCCGCGGCCGAGAGGATCCGGATGTCCACGGTGGGTCCCGCGTAGGGCGAGTTGTAGAAGCTGGCCCCCGGGCGCGGAGCGGTGGCGCCGTTCCAGGAGGTGGGCCGGGGAGTACCCGTGCCGTAGATGGCCACCAGGGTCCAGCCGCCGCCGTCGGTGACCATGTCGCACCAGGTCATGACGGGGGTGTGACCTCCGGGGCCGTCGGGATCGATGGGGTAGAACCCCGAGCCCATGGACTGCCCGCTGTTCAGGATCTCAAGACAGGAGGTCCCCACGGGGCGGTTTCGCACGAAGACCCGGTGCAGGGTGTCGTGGGAGTCGTTGTTGGGGAAGTTGTCCACCTCCCAGCGGTTCGCGTTGGTCCCGGCGCCGATGCCCCAGTGGCGGGTGGCTGTCTCGTAGAAGGGGAAGTAGGTGAGGGCGTAGTCCCCCCGGTTCGTGTAGCCGTTGTTCAGCGTGGAGGGGAGGTTGGCCGAATGCGCCGCATAGGCCCGGTAGGAGTCCTTGAAGGTCCTGCAGCCGCCGGTCCCCGTCTGGAGGTACTCGATGCAGGAGGCGTCGGCGGTGGTGAAATGGAGGCGTCGGGAGTGGTCGTCCGTGGCGCCGTAGAACCGGACCTCCGTGACGGGGAGCCGGGCCAGGAGGGCGTTGCCGGCGTGTCCCCAGTAGGGGGTCCCCGACTCGTCGGTGTTGAGACTGTTCGAGCCCACCAGGGGCAAAATGTCGGTGCGGACGTCCAGGGCCGGGTTGGTGTTGTCCTTGTGGAGGTAGTTGAGCACCAGGGTCCAGCCGCCGCCGTCGGTGGTCTGATCGCACCACGCCGTGGCGTCGGCGGTCCCGATCATGGTGTCGTAGGGGCCGCTGATGCCGTAGAAACCCTTGTTCCAGACGGTGCTGGTGCGGACATAGTCAATGCACCCCGGGCGCCGGCCCGGCTCGGGGTTGTCGTTGACGGCGCAGATGACCCACCCCGAGAAGGCTGCGTCCACGGCGTTGCCCGAGTCGTCGAAGCAGCCATAGTCGCCGCTGGTGTCGTTCCACAGGTAGAGGGAGTGGGCGGTGTCGTTGTTTCCCGAGGGCTCAGAGGTGCCGCAGGAGAAGCGGGAGTTGGAGAGGTAGAAGGAGCAGGGCGCGCCCCGGCACAGGCCGTGCCACTGCTCGAGGGTGGTCGCTCCGGCGTCGTCGGGGAAGACGTTCACCAGATTCGGGTACTGGCCGTTCCATCGCCGGATGGCCCTGGCGTGCGCCCGCGTCCGTGGGACGATGACCTCCATGCCGTAGGCGGCGCAGGTCTCCCGGTAGGCGTCCTGGTCGGTCCCGAGGGCCGGATCATCGATGCGCAGCATGGTGTATCCCGTGCGGTCGTCGCTGGTCATGTCGCACTGGACCTCTACGGGCCCGCCCGTTCCCGTGTCGATGAGGTAGGTGCCGTCGGTCGTGCCGGGGTGGTTTTGGGAGATGACGTGGCAGGAGGTGGGGAGGCAGGTCCAGCCGTCTCCCAGGTACCCGGCGTGGCACACACAGGTATAGCCCAGGGGCTGATCCACACAGTTCGCGTCCAGGGAGCAGGAGTTGCCCACGCAGTCGTCCACGGGGGAACACGAGAGGCCGTCGCCCTCGAACCCCTCGTTGCAGGTGCAGCTGTAGGAACCGGGGGTGTTCTCGCAGGTGGCGTCGGGGTGGCAGGGGTCACCGAGACACTCGTCCATGTCGACGCATCCCTGGTCGGCGGGTTCCCAGCCATCTTCACAGACGCATCGCGGCGTTCCGGTCGAATCGTCGCAGGCCGCATGTGTCGGGCACGCGCCCGCGTCGACGACCCCGTCACAGTCGTTGTCGAGGCCGTCACAGGAGGACTCCACCGCCTCGTATCCGTCGATGGTCGTGTAGTCCGGTTCACCCCAGAAGTCGTCCACGCACACCTTCACGGCCCCCTGGCAGACGCCCTCGGTGCGGTCGGCGGATGGCGGATCCCCGTCGCAGGTGAGGTTGTTCACGTTGTTCGTGGTGTCCGGGTCGGGCAGGCCCGAGGGGTCGAAGCTGCAGGAGGCGAGGACGAGGAGCGCGACGGCGTAGGCTCGCATGGGAGGGTCTCCGGCGGGGGTCTGGCGGTTGTGCGCAGGGTCGTGTCCCCACAAGGATGGATTGTAGAGGCTTCAGAAGGAAAATTCAACCGTCAGTCGCGGGGCTTACGGTGTCGCGGGATTCTCGTCGTCGCAGCAGTGGGGGTCGCTGGTGGAGTGGTCGGCGTCGTCGAAGATGCCGCCGTCGCGATGGGATTCTCCATAGGGCTCCACGTGGATCAGCGCATCTCCAACGTTGGGGCCCTCCTTGAGGAGGCGCTCCTTGAGGGTGGTGGCGATGGCGTGGCCCTCCACGACGGAGAGGGCCCCTTCCACCGTGATGTGCAGGTCCACGATGAGCCAGGAGCCGTGGAAG
>QKIM01000287.1 GCA_003249585.1 Deltaproteobacteria bacterium | reverse complement strand
GGAGGTGTTCACCTCTTCCGCTACGGTCAGGACCATACCCTGCTCGAGCTCATTGACCCTTATGGGGGAGTGCTCAGGCGGGAGGTCGCAGAGGATGGGCGGGTGTTGCAGGAGGTCGACTCTGGGGGGCGTGTCACGCGGATGCTCTATGACGCGCAGGGGGCGCTGCTGGGACGGCTTGATCCCTACCAGCGGGTGCTTCCCCCGGCGGAGGTCCTGCCCCAGCCCGAGCCTCCCGAGCCCACCTCCCTCCCGGTGACGCCGCTCGGTCTGCTGCTAGGCAGCGACCGGGACGTGCCTCCCCGCGTCGCCCGAGGAGGGCGGCCACCTTTGCTCGCGCGGGTGCCGCAGGAGATGGGGGCGTTGCTGTCCATGCTGATCCGGCTGCGCCCGGAGGCCAGGAGCGCAGAGCCGGTGCTCACGTATGATGGCTTGGGACGGGTGGTGTCCGAGGTAGACCCTGAAGGGCGGAGTCACCGCTGGGCCTATGACCGAGCTGGCAACGAAGTGGGCTACCGTGACCCGGACGGCAGGATCTGGCAGCAACGCATTGGTCGCTGGAATCTTGTCGCCGCGACAGAGGATCCGCTGGGAGCTCTCACCCGGTACGCCTACTCCTCCACCGAGCAGGTGGTGTGTGTCGTGGATCCAGCCGGCACCCAGAGCGACTTCGAGTATGACGAGAAGGACCGCATGGTGACGGTCTCCCGTAACGGGCGGCTGCATGAGCAGTACACATGGGACAAGGGCGACCGGCTGATCGAGAAGCGGGACGCGCTGGGACATGTGCTGCTCCGCATGGAGTACGAGGACGGGGAGAGGGTGGAGACCCGCCACCTGGGCTCCGGTGGGGTTCACCTGCTCGAGCATGATGAGCAGGGCCGGGTCATCCGCGCCGCCACCGAGGCCCATGAGGTCGACCTGCGGCGTAACCTCTTCGGACAGATCCGCAGCGACCTGCGGGACGGTCGGGGCATCCAACGCAGGTGGGTGGGTGGGCGCTGCGCCACCACCGTACTCGAACGCTTCACCTGGACACTGGAGGGCAGTGCAGGAGACCCCTTGCGGCGGCTGGGTGATCCCACCGGGGGGGAGCACCTCCTCTGGTGGGATGAGCGCGGCCTGCTGCTCCGGGAGCACGCGCAGGGGTTGCGCGAACTCACCCAGTATGATGGCGAGGGGTGGCTCCTGACCAGCCTCTCCTGGAGACAGGACTTCAAGGGGGAGCGAGCCCCTCGGTGGACCCGCTACATGTACTCCTCGGATGGAGATCTGACCTCCTCCTGGGAGGACGATGGCCGGCAGGCGCGCTACACCACGGATGCGGCGCACCGGCTCATTCGCGAGGAGGGGCCACACGGTCGCTTTGACTACGTGCTGGATCCCGCGGGCAATCTGCTGGGCAAGCCAGGGCTCGAGCACACGCTGCTGGCCGAGGCCAACCGCCTGGCCCAGGCCAATGGCGAGACTTTCGTCTACGACATCCGCGGGCACATGGTCGAGCGCCACCGGCTGGATGGCTCCTGCACGCGCTACACCTATGACAGCGCGGACATGCTGGTGCGGGTGGAGGATGGGAAGGGCGAGCCCTGGACCGCCGTATATGACGCCCTGGGGCGCCGCATCCGCTGCGGACGAGGCACCGAGCAGCGAGAGTTCTTCTGGGACGGAGACCGCCTCGCCGCCGAGCTGTCGCCACGGGGCAGGCTGCGGCTCTACGTGTATGCCGGCCATGACGCGCTCGTACCCGTGCTGTTCGTGGACTACCCTTCGGCGGAGGTGGCCCCGGAGAGCGGGCAGGTCTTCGTCCTCTTCACGAACCAGGTCGGAGCCCCCCTCAGGGTCGAGGATGTCTCCGGACGTACCGTCTGGTGGGCCTCCCGGCTTGAGCCCTATGGTCACACCACCGTTGCTCCGGACAGCCAGATCGAGTTCAACCTCCGCCTGCCCGGTCAGTATCACGATCCGGACACAGGGCTGTTCTACAACCGCTACCGCTACTACGACCCGATCCTCGGGCGCTATCTCCAGAGCGATCCCCTGGACCTGGAGGGGGGCCTCAACCTGTATGCCTATGCGCCCAACCCCCTGGTGCAGTTCGACGTCCTCGGCCTCGACCACTCCAAGAAGGGCAAGGCCAATGCCGTCAAGCGCAAATCCTTCAAAAATCTGCTGATCACCTCCTATTCCAAGGCCAGGTACCAGGTTCGTAAGCAGAAGCTCTCGGGGATTGACTGTGACCACATCCCCTCCTCCAAGGCATGCAAGGCCGCGGTCGAGGCGCATTTGATCGATAAGAAGGTCATACCCAAGGGCATGGTGCTCACAAAGGACGAATACAGCAAGCTTCACAACCACATTACAGCCATGCACCAGTCGCGGAGCATCCACCGTAACTCCAGCCGCACTTATGGTGGGAACAATAGCCAGAAGCAGATCGCCAAGGATGCCCAGGATCTGGAGGCGGCAGCCAATCTGGATATGAAGGCCATCAAGGATGCGCTCAAGAAGGATGGGTGGTCTGAGAAGGAGATTCGGACTGCCTTCGAAGAGATTCACAAGCGCAATAGGGACATCGGTCTGTATAATGACCTTGACAAGCTGTGCAAGGAACTGGGATTCATGTAGGCTCGTAAGGTGCGGCTACGAGCCTTTTTGCAGGAGGAGAGCGAATGGAAGAGCAGACGCTGGGAGCACTCATCGGCAAGCCCTACGAAGCGCCCGAGGTCCAGGCATTCGTGGCTCCGCTTGGAAAGGTCGACATTGACGAGGAGATAGGCGCACCGCAGTCCGTCTACTACACCTTCGACAAGGCCCGGGTGACGATGCTCACGGATGTTCGTTCGAAGCGGGTCACGCACATCATCATGGAGGCACCTCAGGGCAAGCGCGCCTACCCGGGCAAGCTCCCCTTCGGGCTGAGCTTTACCTCGAGCCGAGAGCAGATCAGGCAGGCGCTCCAGCGTGAGCCGGATGAGTCCACGCCGTATTTTGATGCCTGGGAGATGGGGGACTATACCTTCCATGTGGCTTACCGTGCAGGGTCCATCAAGTCTTTTGTCTTCCAATCGGGGTGAGCATGAGTCGGATACAGAGCCTCTCCATGGAGCTGATCCTGCCCCGCACGCCCTGGGCCTGGAAGGGAGCGCTGCTCGACGCGTTCGAGCGGCACCCCACGTTCGCGCCGACGCACTGGGGGCCCAACGCCATGCTCAGGGATCCCTACCGGCGCGAGGAATTGGAGCGCTACTGCGATGAGGAGGAGCGCCAGGAGGATCCCTCGCTGCCCTCGGTGCGACGGACGCAGCGCCCGTTGTACGTGGCCCGTTGGAGCCTGGGCGACGGTCCAGGGTGGTTGGATGTCGAGAGCGGGATGACACTCGACCCGGAGGGGGCCGCTCTCTACTTCGACTTCGCCAATCACCTCGCCAGCGTGCTTCCGCTCGAGTTCGGCCTCGTCGACATCAAATTCCCGGGGGCCTCGCAAACGCTGGCGATGAACCCCAGCGGCTTGCAGCACGTGGATGCCTATGTGGAGTGGGGGCCCACCACGCTCTTCGTCCGGACGTACTTCGGCCCGCGGCTGGTGAAGCTCATGGGAGGCCTTCCGGTGCTGGAGAACAGTGGAGGCGTGGTCCAGCAGCTCGGCAACGGCGTGGTGGCGCTGGATCTCGTGGCCAGCCC
>QKIM01000600.1 GCA_003249585.1 Deltaproteobacteria bacterium | reverse complement strand
GAGCGCAAGGGCGACAAGCTCCACGTCACCTGCATCCGCATGGAGCTCGGCGAGCCCGACGCCTCCGGCCGCCGCCGCCCCATCCCCATGGACGGCTCCGAGCACGAGGTCGTGGTCGACAACGTCGTGGCTGCCATCGGCCAGAAGGTGGCCGACCTGGGCCTCACCAACTCCGGCCTCGAGCTCTCCAAGTGGGGCACCATCGAGGTCAACCCCAAGACCATGCAGACGAACCTCCCCATGGTCTTCTCGGGCGGCGACGCCGTCCTCGGGCCCGACATCGCCGTGCGCGCCTCCGGCATGGGCAAGCTGGCCGCCATCTCCATGGACCAGTACCTCCGCGGAGTCGATGTCACGGGCGCTCCCGACCTCTTCCGGGTCACCGTGGGTCCCCTGGACTCCATCCCCGAGGTCCTCTACGCCAAGTACGAGGAGCAGGCCCGCGTGAAGATGAACCACCTGCCCCCGTCCGAGGCCACCCAGGGCTTCATGGAAGTGGCCACGGGCCTCACCGCCGGCCAGGTCGCCACAGAGACCGACCGCTGCATGGAGTGCGGCTGCCGCGGCGCCGACACCTGCAAGCTGCGGGACTTCGCCGACGACTTCCGCCCCGAGTCCACGCACTACCAGGGCATCACCCGGGAGATCTTCACCGACGACTCCCACGCCGACATCGTCTTCGAGGGCGCCAAGTGCATCACCTGCGGCAACTGCGTGCGCATCTGTGAAGACGACAAGAAGTGCTACGCCCTCGCCTTCGAGAACCGCGGCATGGACACGGTCATCCGTCCGCCGCTCCTCAAGAAGCTCGTCGACACCGCCTGCGACGGCTGCGGCAAGTGCGTCGACGACTGCCCCACGGGCGCCCTCTCCTACAAATCGGCCAACGTCTGGACCGACCTCATCCGCAAGATCAAGTAATTACTCCCGCTCCAATTCCTCTGGGGGCACACGGAAACATGTAGGTGCATGACGTGTCAAGCCCATTCCAACCGGCACACTTGGCCCACTGCGACCGATATATGAAGTAATAAGTTGCCTAATTTAATCTAATTGAGAAGCATGGCTTCCCTACTTTTATTTATTTAAGCAAGTTATCATTGTTTTTTCCCAGGGGGCGGGGTAAAATTCAGCATGGACACACCAACCTGGATCACCCGATACTGGCAGTCTTCCCTCCTTGACCGTGCTGAAAGGGGAAAAATCCTCACGCTCTACGGACCACGAAGGGTGGGAAAAACATCCCTCGTCGAGAAGGTCCTCGCCTCGGGACAGGGCAGAACCTATTATGGGACAGGGGACGATTTGCCCCTGCAAACCCTTTTCGACAGCCAGAGCGTTTCACTGATCTGTACCGCCTTCTCGGGGTATGACCGAATCTTTATCGACGAAGCCCAGCGAATCCCCAAGATAGGCATCGGACTCAAAATACTGGTGGACACCCTGAAGGACGTCACCATCATCGCCAGCGGTTCGTCCTCGTTCACGCTCGCCTCTGAGCTTGGGGAGCCACTAACGGGGCGATCTGTCCCACTAACCCTCTACCCCCTCTCCCAGGTCGAGCTGGCGGCTCATTTTGGGACCATGTATCTCCTTGAAAACCTCGAGCAACATCTCATCTATGGGCTTTATCCAGAGGTATTGACAGACCCCGGACCTGATCAAAAGAGGGACTATCTGATGCGCCTGTGCAATTCGTACCTCTTCAAGGACATCCTGGAACTCCACAACCTCCGCAATCCGTCGAAACTGCACGATCTGCTGAGGCTCATCGCCTTCCAGATAGGCAAAGAGGTCTCCCTCAATGAGCTCGCGTCGACCCTCGGGATCGCCAAACAGTCTGTAGAACGCTACCTCGACCTTCTGGAGAAATCCTTTGTGGTCATCAAGGTGCGCGGATTCAGCAGGAATCTGCGCAAAGAGGTGACGAAGAGCTCTCGATACTACTTTGTAGACAATGGCATACGGAACGCCCTCATCAACAACTTCAACCCATCGTCAATGAGAGACGACATGGGAATGCTCTGGGAGAACTTCCTCTTCATGGAGCGGCTTAAAAAGCAGGTGCATCACACGACCTGGGTGAACAGATACTTCTGGCGCACTTACGATCACAAAGAGCTGGACTATGTAGAAGAAGCGGACGGGGCCCTTGCGGGGTTCGAGTTCAAATGGGGGAACAGGAAATCAAAGCTCCCCGCCCTGTGGCAAGAGTCCTACCCCACCGCTACGGTTTCCTGCATCAACAGGGAGAACTTCCTGGAGTTCGTCCTCTAGCTTCCTTTCGCGGTGTTCATCCGCCCTACTGGATGTGAGTCAACCAGCTCGGGCGGTTCGATGAAAAAAGAACAACTGGGCCATCGAGATGATTTCTGGGCTATCGTCGAGAACACCAGGAGGCTGCTCGAGCGGCTCCATACGACGAAGCCAATGGGCCGTCCGTGGACCCTTTTCACCCCTGGCTGGAGACGGGTTCAGCGGGAAAATCGGTAGACGCCGGCTTCGGGAGCCGCGAGGTAGTCGGCGTTGTCAAAGTCTCCACCAAAGGTGGCCCCGATGTACAGATGGTCGTCATCTCCCAGAACCATGGCTCGGGAGACGTCCGTGCCTGAACTGCCGACGGCGGTGAGCCACTGGAGATTCCCGTCATGGGCCATCAGTCCGTAGGCGATGTCAAACAGCCCGCTGTTCGAGCACCCCGGCAAAAGCCCGGCGGTGTACCCGGTGAAATAGATGCCCTCGGGTGTATTGACGAGATCCATCACAACGTCGTTGTCCGTCGAGCCGATCATCCCTGTCCAGACATGATTCCCGTCGCTGTCGAACTTGATGACCACAAAGTCTACGCCACCGATGTAGGGTTCCCCATCGAGGGCACCGGTCACCTGTCCCGCGAGATAAATATTCCCTGTAGCATCCGCTGTAACGGCAGTCGCCGTCACAGAAATCATTTCCGCCCCATGCTGCAACGGAATGAACGGGCGCCGGCGTTTTGTCCTGGTCATTTACAGCATGTGAAACGGAAACTGGCGTGCCGTGGCAGAAACAGGCAAATATCCCTTGCCCAATACGTATTCTGCAGGTACGTTTATCCAGGATACCAGCCCCCTGACGGAGCCGTACCCTTCCACCTGACGGAGCCATACCATTCCATAGGTGCTCCCAAGGCACCGGGGCGTTCGAACATCCCCGAGAGGAGGAAGACTCTTGTCATACAAATGGGCCGCTCTCATGACGGTTCTCCTGACCTTGACGGCGTGTGCGATCAAGGAGAAATGCCACAACGCCATCGACGACGACAACGACGGGCTCATCGACTGCTTTGATCCCGACTGCGCGATCGAGTGCGCGGAACGGTGCGACAACGGCCTCGACGACGACGACGACGGCCTCATGGACTGCGATGATCCCGACTGCTTTGTCTCGTGCAACGTGAACATCTGCGGAAACGGCGTCTTCGAACCGGACTACGAGCCCTGCGAGGGGACCTCCTTCCGTGGTCAGGGCAGTGATCTGTGTGCCCAGAGGAATCCCGACTACCACAGCGGCACCCTCACCTGCCGTGAGGACTGCACCGTGGACGAATCGGCGTGCCGATACTGCGGGGATGGTCTGCTGGATGATGCGTTCGAAGAGTGTGACACGGCGGCCTTCGGGGGAATCACCTGCACGTCCCTTGGATATTATGGTGGAACC
>QKIM01000416.1 GCA_003249585.1 Deltaproteobacteria bacterium | reverse complement strand
CCTCGTCAGTATAGTGGAAGTAGTAATAATCCTCGTGCCCGCGGCCCTTGACGAGGTCCGAGGGAATGCGCGCCGAGGTCATGCGCAGGGCGAGGCCGCAGTCGGTCCCACCGCCCATGTAGTATGCGGTGGCGGGGGAGGTGCCCCCCATCTGGTCGTCGTCGCATTCGCACCCGTCACGGGGGTCGTCGTTGGCGTCGAAGTAGGCGTCGGCGCACTGGAGGGCGCAGCGGCCTTCCTCACAGACGGGCGTGGTCCCCAGGATGCCCTGGCCTTCGCAGCGGTCACCGCACAGGGAGCAGTGTTCCACCGTGCCGATGAGCCCCTCGTCGGCGGTCCCGTCGCAGTTGTTGTCCTGGCCGTCGCAGATCTCAGGGCCGGGCATCTGCGCGCTGCACAGGGACCAGCCGCTGGCGCCCAAGCAGGATTTGATCCCGGCACACTCGCCGAAGGTGTTCCCGTTGGTGCATGCCCTGATGATGCCGGCCTTGAGGGTATTGCAGGAGCAGTCCCCGGTGTCGGGGACGCACAGGTACCCGTCGATGCGGGTCTGGCAGGTGAACCCCTCGGGGCAGTCGTCGAGCTCGCAGCCCCGCAGGCAGCGAGATTCGCCGTCGTAGTCCACGCAGTGCCCGGCGATGTCCTCGCACTGGCCGTCACTGGTGCATGACTGACAGGTTCGTTCTGCGTCGTTGGGGCGGCACAGGCCTCGGTTCCCTTCGGGGTACTCCCCGTCGATGGCACAGAAGAATCCGTCCGGACAGTCGCCGGCGCCGTCGCAGTATTGTGTGCAGCCGGTGTACCCGTCCATGTCGATGCAGCGGGCGCTCTCGCACCCTGAGGCGCTGGCGCAGGCCTTGCGGAAATCCCCCACGGGACCGTGGTTGACGCCGCCTCCGTCATCGCTGCAGGAGGGGAAGAATGAGCAAACAAGGAGAAGCAGGGGGAACAGGCGTTTCATAAGGACTCCAAAGGTGAGGGGAAAATAGTGGCTGGGCTCCTGGAGATCAAGGATAAAGCCCCCTTCATGTCGTTTTTTTCTGACGCAAGCAGTCGTAATTATTGACAAATGACGCATGGCGTCACCGTCTGGCGCCCCGGCGGAGGCCATAATGGCCGGCCGCCCCTGCGGAAGCCGGCCTTGGGAAGGCGCCCCTGGTGAGGGCTCCCCGTTCCCTGGAGGGGCAGCGATGACTGCGGATTTCCCCATGTTCTGCGGCGTTTTGCATTTTCTCTTGATTTTGACGGACACTGTACTAATCCGGATCCTATAGTCACACCGGTCATACCCGGGCTCCGCGCAGGAGTCCGGCCCAAGCCGCAGGAGGAACCCGGGGCGGCCCGGGAGAGCCATGTTGCACTTAGAGCCCAAAGACATTCCCCGTGCACTCGCCAGGGACATGGTCATCAACTTCCTGGAGGATCAAAAGCCCTACCTTCGCAGGTACATCCACGGCCTGCTCCATGGAGAGTATGGCGAGGAGCTCTTCGCCATCTCCCAGATGGTGTTCCGTGAGCGTGCCAGGGAGTTCCATGAATTCCGAGAGATGGACGAGGTCCTCGACGAAGTGATCACCGAGGTGCTCACGGCGGAGGGGAGGAGTGTCTCCGGGGATCAGGGGGAAGGCCCCATCGAGAACACCTATTTCTCGGGACTCGCTCCCGAGGATCTCTTCGAATACATCGACAAACTCTATGAACGGTACGACGAGCTGGGGGGAGACGACGACGAGATCCACACCGAGCACATCCCCTCGCTGATCCGCGTCATCCTCATCCTGGCCAATATCTTCGAGCACGAGCTCAAGGACTTCGACAACGCCTACGAGACCCTCATGAACGGCTTCGACATCGACCCGGGCAACCGGGACATCCTCAAGCGGCTGGTCAACCTCGCCGGCAAGATGTCCCGGGGGGAGCAGCTCGTGGACACCTTCGAGACCATCTCCGAGGTCATCGAGGAGCCCCGGATCCGCTCGGATCTCCTCTACAGCGCCGGGAGGGTCTACCTGGAAGTCATGGGGGATCCCGAGAGTGCCCGTATCGTGCTCAACCTCGCGCTGGAGCACAACCCCGCCAACCGGCGCGCCCGAAACCTCCTCGACCTGGTCTCCATCTGACCGGATCCCCTGACAGTGAATATTTGACGCTTCGAGTCGTCGGGAAGGACCTGTCACCGTTCATCCTCTGAGAGGTTCCCATGAAGCTTTCCCCTGTCCTGCTGCTCGGCGCCCTCCTCGCCCTCTCCACACCCCTTCACGCCCGCGACCGGGACGAGTTCGGCAAAGGCTCCGTGGCCATGGAATACACCATGGGCATCGGCGGCTGTCTCGGCGAGCAGTGCGTGCGCCAGACCCCCTCCTTCTCCATGGATCTGGCCTTCCCCATCTATCTTCGGTCCTTTGTGGCCCTGGTCCCGGCCTTCGCCTTCACCCTGCTGGGCACCGACTATTCTCCCCGGGAGAAGGGGTACACCTCCACAAGCGGAGACCTCATCATGCCCAGCCTGCGCGTGGAGGTCCGCCACAAGGCGACGAGGAGGCTGCTGGTCAGCATGATCGGCGGCGTGGGGATGGGGTTCTACAGCAAGACGGGGGACCGGGACGGCTACTACACCGACACCCTGAAGAGTGACATGGGGAGCTTCGTGCAGATGGGCTTCGCGGTCAAGTACCACCTCTACGTCGTGGAGCTGGAGGCGGCTCTGGGCGGTCGGCTCCACACCTGGGGCGACCAGGAAGGCCCCATCGCCAGCTATTATGTCCATCTGGGGCTTGCCGTGAAATTCCTGGGACTGTGACCCGGACGTTCTCCATTTCCTCCTCAACAGAGGGACCGACATGGAGGGGGCTTTGGTTTTTTTTGAAAAAAAAACGGAATCATGGACAAACCCAGGATGGAGAAGCCCAAAATGCTCGAGCCCAACAAGGTCTATGCCTACACCCTCGACCTCTGGCAGACAGGGTTCACCTTCGGCCCCAAAGAGAAAATCCGGGTGGAGATCAGCTCCGCCGCCTTCCCGTTCTTCTCGCGAAACCTCAATACCGGAGGCCACAACGAGATGGACACCACCTTCAGGAAAGCCAACCAGAAGGTGTTCCATTCCTCCACGTACCCCTCCCACGTCATTCTCCCCGTTATTCCCTCAGTCATCTCATTCGCCGTACGAGCTCCATGGCATAGCTCCACGGTGGGTTTTTGGGGCGGAGGCGTCGGCATCATCCTCAGTAGGGGAAGAAGCCGGCGTCGTTCCAGGCGGCCTCGCGCAGGGCGCGGTCCATCTCCACCAGCTCGTCGTGGTGGTTCTGTTCCCAGGTGGTGAGCCAGGAGTAGAGCCTGCGCTCCTCGGGGTCGTCTGTGGCCTCGGCCCTTGCCCCATACAACGAGACCGCGCCGCGCTCCATGGCGATGGCGGCGGTGATGGCGGCGGCCTCGAAGGAGGCGGCCCCGATACGCTCCTGCACCGTGGCGGAGAGGACCTTGTCGGCCACGTGGCTGGCCGTGGTTCCGAAGGCCGGGTTGAGGGAGAAGCCGCTGCCGAGCCCCAGGGACTTGAGCTGCCCGGACAGGATCTCCTGGTGGTGGGCCTCTTCATCGGCCATGAGCTCAAAGAACTCCCGGACCGCCTCATCTTCGGTGGTCTGGGCGACGGTCCGGTAGAAGGTCTCCCCCCGCATCTCCAGCAGGATGGCGTTTTTCAGG
>QKIM01000284.1 GCA_003249585.1 Deltaproteobacteria bacterium | reverse complement strand
GGCCCACCACGGCGACGCGAAACTCCGTGCCCGGGTCGCCGGACTCCTCGGAGATTTGGGAGACCCCGCCGAAGAGGAATAGCGTGATCCGCTCCACCTTCATGCCCGAAGCGCGAGCCACCAGGGAGTGGGAGAACTCGTGGGCCAGTACCGAGACGAAGAAGAGGAGAGCGGTGACCACTCCGGCGGCGAGATAGACCGCGGAAGGCTGCCCTGGGTAGCGCCGGGGGAGATAGCCCCCCGAGATGCCCCACGCGACCAGCGCGAACACGATGAGCCAGGACGCGTCAATCGTGACGTCGATGCCGGCCAGCCGAAAGAGTCGAAAGCCGCGCCTGTTCAAGAGTCCAAGGTCCTTTCTGCGGTGGGGCGCCCGCTCCTCCCAATGATGGAGCCAGCGGCGGGCGTGTCAACCGGGAAGGGGACCCCGAGTCGGCCCTCCACACCCCTACTCGAAGTGTTCGGGGACGCCCGGGTTCGTGGGAAGGCTGTCTTTATCGGAGCCGGCCAAACCGTCGCCTTCCGGCCGGCTCCAGCACTAACTCGTTTGCGATCCCGATTCTTCCGAGCGGCCGGCGGATTCGCGGCGGAGAGCGACAGCGGAAGCGTGGCGGAGTCCTTGGGTGCGCGCGAAACGTCCCAACACAGAGAGATACTTGGGAGATAGAAGGCGCACAAAGAGGGGACAGCCGGCGAGTTTTGCGGGGAGTTTCGGCGGCGTCCTTTGAGCGACAAGAGAGTCCTGCAGAAGAAACAAGAACCCGGGCACTTGTCATCAGTGCCCGGGTTCAGTAGAGACTGGCTCCGGTGGTAGGACTCGAACCTACAACCCTGCGGTTAACAGCCGCATGCTCTGCCGATTGAGCTACACCGGAACGAAGGTATCATCCGGGCAGCTTTGGGGTCGGAGCCGCCGCCCGGAAATTTCCGAAGGCCGTCTTATACCTAATCCGCCGTTTCATCGTCAAACGAAAAACCCGGTAGGACGCTCCTCGGCCTAACGGAAAAGAGGCCCCGAAGGGCCTCTTTTCAACACTTCCGGCCGGCAGACTCAGGCCAGCTCGTGGAAGTGGACGCCCTCCTCGACGAAGGCATCTTGGAGCTTGGCGAGCGCTTCCACTTGGATCTGCCGGATGCGTTCGCGGGTGACGCCGAAGACCTTACCGATCTTCTCCAGTGTCATGGGGTCATCGTTGCCCAGGCCAAAGCGAAGATCCAGGATGCGCTTCTCGCGTTCGTTCAGGATGGTGAGCTTGCGCCGAAGGAAGCGTTTGATCTTGTCGGTGTGAATGCCCTCGACAGGGTCTTCGACGGTCGGGTCCTCGAGTTTGTCTTGGAGCGTAAAGTCCCCGTCCACGTCCAGCGCTTGGTCGATGGAAAGGATCTTCCTCCGGATCGATTGGAGGCGTCGGATGTACGCGTCCGTGAATCCGGTCTCCTCAGCCAATTCTTCCTCAGTAGGTGGGCGGCGGAACTGTCGGCTGAGGTTCTCCGTCACCCTGTTCATTCGATCGATGTCGTCGGAAACGTGCACCGGCAGCCGAATCGTGCGGACCTGGTTGGTCAACGCCCGTTCAATCGACTGACGAATCCACCACGTCGCGTAAGTGGAAAAACGGCACCCTTTCGATGCCTTGAATCTCTCCACCGCCTTGATGAGCCCTACGTTCCCCTCCTCAATGAGATCCATGAAGGGCAATCCCCGGTTTACGTAGCGCTTGGCGATCTTCACAACGAGGCGCAAATTGGACTCAATCATCCGACTGCGGGCCGCCTCGTCTCCTTTCTCGATGCGGAGCGCGAGCTGGATCTCCTCCTGGGGCGTGAGCAGGCGGGTCTTCCGAATGTCTCGGAGGTAAAGCCCCATGGAACTGCTGGCCTGCGGTACTGTCTTCTTGCCGGCGGACGTTTCGGTCTGCTTTTGTAGTACCTCTGCAGCTTCCGGACTCATCGTCTCCTCCTAGCAAAGGTCCCCAGACGGCCTGCTCACTATATGGGAGGGGCCTCGCGGTTCCTAGGGGGGCAAACCCGGTTTTACCCGGTGGGGTATCAACTTTACCCGCTTGGTTATCTATGGGGTCCGAAAGGGTTCGGTGGGGCGTTCGCCGGTGCGGGCTGGAGACTCGTTGCGGCAAGGCGAAAGGCAGGGTTCCACGCACCTCGGCCACGCGGGCGGTGAAGCGCGCGAGGCTGTCTGGAGGCTGAAGTCGCCGACTGAGACTTCCGCACGTTGAGCTTCTTGTAGTACATGAGGTGCGCACCGGCCGTGCACCGCAACGGTCACGCGGGGGGAACTGTTTCGGGGGGTAGAGGCTAGAGCGGGTCTGGCGACCGACGGTTTGCGTGACGCCCCGGTGGAGTCGCTCAGTCCGCGAGCACCGCGCTGCGGGAAACGGAGGAACGACATGACGGCAGCGGTCCTGCTCGCCGCCGGGGGCGCTCGGCGGATGGGCGGCCCGAACAAACTCCTCCTCCCTGTGGGAGGTGTCCCGCTGGTGGTCCGAGCGATCCGGCCACTCCTGGAGGCGGGACTCTCGCCGGTGATCGTCGTGCTGGGGCGGGATGCGGACCGGATGGCGGAAACGTTGGAGGCACTGCCCGTGCAGACAGTTCGAAATCCCCACTGGGAGCAGGGCATGGGGACCTCCTTGGCGAGAGGAGTCGCCGCGCTGGGGCGGGAGGCCGAGATGGTTGCAGTGAGCCTGGGCGACCTCTTCAGCCTGCGAACAGCCACGGTAATCGACCTGGTGACAGCATTCGAAGCCACATCGCGAGGCATCGTGATACCCGTATTTCAGGGGCATCGCGGACATCCCGTGCTCTTCGACGTGGTGCGTTATCGTGACCGATTACTCGCTTTATCCGGGGATGAAGGTGCTCGAGCGGTCGTCGCCGGGGCTTCCGAGGACGTGCTCGAAGTGGCGGTGGAGGACCCTGGTGTCTGCCGAGATCTGGACACGCCTGCCGAGTACGCTCGGGCGACCGGAGAGCGGTAGGCCGGCTCGAAGCCTGCAAAGATTGATTTGTATTGCCGTGGGAGGCCCAGCGGATGGTCCGAGACGATCGCATCGCGGAGGAAATCAACGAGCTTTGGGCACCTGTATATCCTTACATGGTCGACCATCTGTTGGCTGAGGTAGCCGCGGCGCCAGGCAACGTGCTGGACTTGGGGCCCTTCTCCGGAGGTATGGCTGTAGAACTCTTGGGTCGGCTCCCGCACCTCAAGGCTATCGTTCAAGACGAGGCCGACGGCGTTCTCCACTGGGTCATGGATCGGGCGAAGAATCGGGGCGTAGCAGAGCGGGTGCAAATCCGTCGAGGGGCATTCTCGCCCCTGCCCTGGCCGGATGAGGCTTTCGATCTCGTGCTCGTGCGGGGGGCGTTCTTCTTTCTCACCCCGGCGCTTTTGGCAGAGATCGGTCGAGTACTGAGACCCTGTGGCTTTGGTTGGGTCGGTGGAGGGTATGGCCCGAGGACCCCGGCGGAGGTCATCGTGCCCATCGGAGCGCGCTCCAAGATTTTGAACGAAGCTCTCGGCAAACGCTGGTCATCTGTCGCTGCTGCTGCCGCCCTCGTGGATGAGGCGGGGCTAGCTCGAGAAGCTAGAGTCGTGGAGGAGGGCGGGCTGTGGATCGAGGTTCGCCCTTGCAGTTGAAGTCTTCGGCTACCCTGGCCAACGCCCTGGGGGTGGGACGTGGCGATCTGGTGGCA
>QKIM01000362.1 GCA_003249585.1 Deltaproteobacteria bacterium | reverse complement strand
GGGATCACCCCCGAGCCCTCCACGCCCGATGACGGCCGCTACATCCGCAACGCAAAAACCCTCCTCAAGGGGGGCACACGACAGGCTTTTCGTGAGGCGCTCCATTCGCTCAAGGGGTGCCCCTCCCCGGACTGTTTCGCAATCAAGGCCTATCTGCGTTCCATGATAGGCTTTACGTATTTCATGGAGCTCAAGCTCGGGGACTTTGCAGTGAAGGGCCTCCCCAAAGATTCCCGCAAGGTCTCCGACTGGATCGTACAGCGTTCGGCCTTTGAGAAGGGGATCCGTGATGAGTGTCTCGAGGCGGGGGCGCTCGCCGAGACTGCGCTCCAAATGGGGGCCAAGGATCCTGCCGGAGTTGCGGCGGTCCATATGATCCAGCTACTCAAGGGAGAGCGCGTGGATGCGAGAAAACTCGACCGGCTGGTAAAGGAACAACGGCATGACGCCTTCATCGCCTTTCTGGATCTCTTTCGTCAGGTGAGCGGAAAAGCAGACGCATCCAAGGCCATCCGGCAGCTCCTGGCCACCCCCTCCGGGGCGCTCCTGGAGATCCCGCTGCTCAAGCTTCTTGCTCTGAACAGCATCCAGCACGACAACGCAACGGAGACCGCCTCGGTCCTGGCGGTCATCTGCAGGAAGCGACCAGCCCTCAAGAGCTATTGCGCCGCCTCGACGCTGGCGGTGGTGCCCGTCAAGAACCCCATCGACGATCCAATGAAAAGCGCAACGCCAGCGGTGATGAAGCCGGAACACGTGACCGCGGGCATGGCCGGCCATGAAGAGAAAGGTGACTACGACTCCTTCTTCATGAAGGCTGAACAGGCGTATAAACTCGGCGACAAGGCGAAGGCCAAGGCGTACTATCTCAAGGCCGCCGCAAAGGATGCGACCTCGGCGGATCCGCTCAACGGGGTCGGCTGGTGCAACCTGGACACGGGCAACTATTCAGGTGCGGTCACCTTTTTCAAGAAAGCTCTGGCGCTGGTGCCATATTATGGTCGCGCCCGCTACGGGCTCGCCGAGGCGTATGCGCGTGCAGGCAACGATGCGCGTGCCCTGGCCGAGTACAAGAACTATCTCGCCCGGCACGGCGCGGCGAGGCATGCGGCGCGGGTCCGCCTTGAGGTTCAGCGCCTGGAGAAGAAACTGAAGAAGGACGAGGTGCCGGCTCCCATGGTGATCATCATCCCCATGACTGCGGAGCCGGCCATGCCCGTCGACATGCCGCCACCCGCCATGACCACGCCCGTGAAAGACATGGTGGCGACTCCCCCTGCAATGACGCCTCCTGTGAAGACGGCGCCCATGACACCACCCATGGCCCCTCCGGCGAAATCCGACGGGATGGCTGTGGAGAAAAAGCCTGCTCCCTGAGCACTACTGCCCCCTGTGAGGTCGAACAATGAAACGCTGTGCGTTCTATGCCACCACCCTGTTGACCCTTGTCTGGACACTCTCCTGCGGCAAACCGCCCAGCGATGACAACTCCCCGTCCTCAAAAAAGACCGAACCAGCCATGGCGCCTTCGAGCATGGTCATCGCCCCGGTGAGCGCCAAATCCGCCCGTCCGAAGGCGGTAAAACCCGCAGGCAAGGTGCGTGAGCTCGCCTTCATCGAGCTGCGTGGCAAGGTGGTCGACCGTGTTTCACCGAGCCCCTTCGGTGCGCAGAAGGCCCTGCCGCTGTCCAAGGTGCTCAGGGCACTGAGGAAGCTCGGCGAGCTCAAGGATGCCGACACCCTGCTGGTTCAGATAGGGGACTTCAAGGCCTCCCTGGAGGCGGTCTGGGAGATTCGCTCGCTCCTCCACAAAATCGCGACCTCGGGAAAGAAGAAGGTTGTTGTATACGCTGACGCCTATGATCTCTCCAGCTTCCTGCTGGGGACAGCTGCCCACCGTGTCATCCTCGACCCGGCCGGTGAGTGGTCCGTCACCGGGCTCGCCATGGAGAGCATGTTCCTCAAGGATCTCCTCGCCTCTGTGGGAGTGCGGGCGGACTTCCTGCAGATGGGCAAATACAAGGGCGCTGCGGAAAACCTCACCCGGAACTCCATGTCTCCCGCCCTCCGAGAGAGTCTCGACCGACTGCTGGATACCATGTACGATTCTGTGACAGGGCTGATGGCCGCAGGGCGCACGTTGTCTCCTGCCGCACTGAAGGGGTTCATCGACAAGGCCCCTCTCCCTGCGGCAGACGCCCTCACCGCGAAGCTCGTCGACGAGGTTCGTCCCTTCCACGAGGTGTTCGAGGCGCTCTCAAAAGACAAAACAGTGCGCCAGCCGCGGAAGAAAGAGGCGAAGAAGATGTCGCTGTTTTCGCTGCTCTCTCCCCCAAATGCCAAGAGTGACGTGGAGGAACCTCACATCGCCCTGATTATGGCCGACGGAGCCATCATGTATGGGAGCGAAGACCCCAACGATCTGTTCTCCGGGGAGAGCAACATCTATTCGAGGACCCTCATCAAGTCCATCGACAAGGCAACTGAGAACACCTACGCCAAGGCCGTTGTGCTGCGAGTGAACTCTCCTGGCGGCAGCGCGCTGGCGTCCGAGAAGATCTGGCAGGCGCTGCACCGGCTGGCCGCGAAAAAGCCCCTGGTCGTCTCCATGGGGTCCTATGCTGCGTCGGGGGGATATTACATCGCAACGGCAGCCCATGAGGTCTTCGCCTCTCCCCTCACCATCACGGGGTCCATCGGCGTGGTTGGAGGAAAGATCGTGCTGGGCGATGCCTTCAGGAAGTTGAAAGTGAACACCGAGCTGTTGCGTCGGGGCAAGAACGCCGGGTGGATGAGCAGCTCCACGGGATTCTCGGACTCAGAGCGGGCAGCTATCCGCAAGACCATGGAGAATGTCTATGCGCTCTTCAAGAAGCGCGTCGCCATGGGGCGCAAAAAAGTCAATGACGTTGAGGCTTTGGCGCAGGGAAGGGTCTGGAGTGGAGCTGATGCAGCGGGGCATTCTCTTGTGGATGGGCTCGGCGGTCTCCTCGACGCCACCGCCAGGGCTCGCGTCCTCGGGAAGCTCAAGGCCTCCGACCCAGTCATGATCTATCCCAGACCCAAGCCCTTCATGGCCGCGCTCTCCGAGCTCTTCGAGAGGGGCACTCCCCTGGATGAGGTCTCCTTGGGCCTTTGGGGGCGGCTGGTCCCTGAGCTGGGGCACCTGTACTCATATCTGAGCAGGATGCGACAGCTTCTCGGCAGGGAGCGCGTTCTGGTCACACTGCCCTTCTCCATAAGAGAGCTCTGACGGGTATGGGGAATCCCCTCACGGTCGCCTCGGTCGTCCACGGTCTCGCCCAAAAAGAGAGGGGGCTGTATCGCCGCTTCCATGTGGTCATTGTGGCCCTTGCGCTGGGAGGCATCCTCAGCCTCATCGGCACGGGGCTGTGTCTGCAGGTCCGCGACGAGGGGGCGGCCGCGCTGAGAAGTCCCGCTCTCGTCATCCCCTTGGCGACCGTGCTGCTGCTGGCGCTGGGTATCGGACTGCTGCGGTGGCTTCTGAACCGCCCTGTATATCTACTCTCCGATACGTCCGTTTCCATGGTCTGGTCTTTTCCGATCTCCCTCTTCAGAGCGCCGGTGACGCTGCACAGGGAGAACATCACCCGCGGGATCCTCCGCTACCGCCCTCTGGATCCGGAGTTGATTCTCGGGGATGACGATGGCGGTGTCATCGGATTCTCCCTGTGGAACCGGCACCTGCCCGG
>QKIM01000093.1 GCA_003249585.1 Deltaproteobacteria bacterium | reverse complement strand
GGGGGCCCCCTGGATCCTCTGGGACTGTGAGGAACCCCTGACCCTGGTCACCTGCATGGTAGGGTCGCTGCTGGCCGAAGTGCCCTTCGCCGCCATCGATCCCAGGCTCCCCGAAGAGCGGCGGTCCCGGCTCGTGGAGCTGGCACCGGGAGCCCTGCGCCTTTCGGGTATGGCCCCGGGGGATCTGCCGGGAGCGCTGCCACGGGTTGCACATCCCCTGGAGCGGTCGACCGTTCTGGTCTTCACCTCAGGGACGACGGGCGAACCCCGCGCGGTGCTCGTGGGGCACGACAACATCCTGCATTACATGGAACGGTTCCTCGAGCAGGTCCCCCTCGGGCCCGGTGATGGCATCGCGACCACGACCTCCTTCATGGTGGACATCTCCTTCGAGGCGCTCTTTGGAGCGCTCCTCACGGGGGCGTCACTGTTTGTGCCCCGGCGTGAGACCATCCTGGATGTCGACCGTATGGTCGATCAAATGGAACAGTTGAGGATCACGCACCTTACTACGACTCCCTCCTGGGTGCGGCATCTCAACGGGAGATCCAGAGGGATTTCAGGGCGAACCATCATCTGCGGTGGCGAACGTCTGAAGCGCGCTGACATCGCGACGCTGGTCGCGGCCAACACGATCTACAACTCCTATGGTCCCACGGAGGCCACCGTGGCCTGCACCTACCACGCCGTCACCGAGGCCTCCCCCGAGAATCTCCCCATAGGTCGACCCCTGCCGGGCTATCGGGTGGTTGTCTGCGGGAAGGAATGTGTCCAACATGAAGGAATGCCAGGAGAAATATGTATTGGAGGTCCGGGGCTTGCGCGAGGATATGTGGAAGGAGGGAGGCTGCACCCCCTTCCGGGGCTGAGACTCCCTGGAGTCTCAGAAGCGCTTTACCCCACAGGAGATTTTGGGTGGAAAGACCTGCACGGGGAGCTCCATTTCATGGGACGGGTGGACCGACAGGTGAAGCTCTCCGGGTTCAGAGTGGAGCTTGCGGAAGTGGAGCGGCTCATCGTCACCCTCGAGGCGGTGGAGGCGGTCACGGTCAATGTGGACGCCGCGGGAAGGCTCTGTGCGCATATACAGACCACCGGCGGATCTTCGGCGGGAACCCTCGCCGCCTCTCTGCGTTCGCTACTCCCGCCTCACATGGTCCCCGTGAGACTGACAGTGGACGGGATGCTCCATGAACCCGGCGCCGACCGTGAGACTCCGGGAAGCCCGGCCATAGAGGGGATCCTTGAGTCCATCCTCCCCCATTACCGGAAGGTGCTCCACGGTACCGTCAGACCCCACACCGACTATTTCGAGGCCGGGGGAGATTCACTGGGGATCATGGAACTGTTTTCACTTCTCAGTGACGAGTGGGAGCTCGCTGTGGAGGATCTCTTCCGGGCAACGACACCTGCCACTCTGGCCCCTCTGCTCGTGCCCAGGGGGGCCTGGGACGATGATGACTGGCTGGCCTCTCTGGATCCTCCCGAGGACCCGGCCCCCGCGTCCGGTGGTCCGAACGCCATGATCGGGAACGTCGAGCAGCCCCTCAATACCCGGGAGGACACGGCGATTCTCATCACCGGTGCGACAGGATATCTCGGGGCTCATATGGTCCGGGAGTATCTGGAGCAGACCCAGACCCACCTGCTCCTGGGCGTTCGGGGAGATGTTGATGAGGCCAGGGGAGCCCTGACGACACGCCTGGATGAATACTTTGGGGCCGGATACTGTCTCGGTCACGGCGACAGGATCACGCTGATCCCCATGGACATCACCCTCCCACACATGGGATTGTCCAAGAAGGAATTCCGGGATCTCGCCGCCTCCTGCGATGCCGTGGTCCACACCGCGGCCCTGGTCAAACATGTTGGACACCCTGAGGTGTTTCATCGGATCAACGTCCAGGGGACCGCCCACGTGGCAGCGCTGCTCGAAGAGAATCCGGCGCTCAGGCTCGTCCACATATCCACCACCTCCGTGACTGGACGCGGCCGCTCCTCGGAGAACAACTACCTGCGCTCCAAGGCCCTGGCCGAGGGGATGCTCAGAGCGCACGAGATCGCCTCAGCCAGGACCTCCATTCTCAGGGTGGGGAATGTGGTGTGCGATTCAGGAGATGGACATTTTCAACATAATATCGATGAGAACGCCTTCTATCGAATGGTGAGGCTGCTGGTCACCAGTCAGATTGTGCCCGACGTGGGTGGCCGGCTCGTGAACCTCACCTTCGTGGATCAACTCGCCCGTGCCATCCGGCTGATCGCCTCCACCAGGTCGCTCGCCGGGGGTGACCTCACCGTCGCCAATCCCCATGATCTCACGCTCACGGAATTCGCCCGCATGATCTCGACATGGGGAGCTTCAGTCACGGCCCTCTCTCCCGATCGGTTCCTCGAGGAACTGAGGACACGCTCCAGGGAGATCCGCGGCGCCTTCCGCCTGGCAGCCGGGAGCATCGCCCTCATGGCGGCTGCACATGATCGGGCCTTTCCCCCTGCTGATCCCTGGCTGGCACAGCTCGGGTTCGCCTTTGACGTTCCAGCGCAGGGACACGTCAAACGGATGTTGGACCACTGCCGCTCCCGGGGATTTTTCGGGGTCGATCCGTGAGCAGGACCTTCTTCGCCATGGTGCTGGCCCGGCGTCGGTGGATCCTCGTCGCCGGGGCCCTCGTCCTTGTGCCTGTGGTGTTCTTCGCGAGCAGGGTATCCCTCGACTTCGATGTGGAGCGATATTTCCCCGAAGGCGACACAGAGATGCGGACCTTCAGGGAATTCAAGGGGAGATTCCGCTCACAGGACGGAGCGGTATCCCTGTTCTGGCGGGAAAAAGGCCCTGTGACCGAACAGACGCTCACGCTCATGGCGGCTCTGGTGGAGGGATTCCAAAGAGCTGGGCTCACGGACCTCTACTGGACGGGGCGAGCCATGGCGGACGAAGGGATATCGTCGCTGAAGGAGTTCGTCCGGCGTCGCGGAGCCGACCCCTTTTTCGAGGGCCTCATCTGGAATCATGCCCGCACCGTCCACGTGATCACCGGATTTTTTCCACCGGGTCAGAACACCGATGCGGGGCGCAAAGACATGGAGCGAAGACTTCAGGAGGTGGTGAGGCCGTTTCAAAAGGAAGGCCGCCGGCTCGTCCTCACGGGGGAGCCGGTCATCCGCGCGAAATACCTGCGCCTCATGGCACACGATCAGATCCTGCTCATCGGGGGCGGGGTGATCCTCACGTTCCTGTTCCTGTTCCTGTATCTGGGTTCCGTTGTCCATGCCCTCCTGCCTCTGGTGGCCGTGACCCCGTCCTATCTGATCGTCCTGGCGCTGCTCGCCCTCACGGGGAGACCGATCACGGCCATCATGTCCATGCTCCCCCTGATTCTCCTTGTTGTCGGGCTCAGCGACGCTCTCCACATCCTCATGCCCTACCGTGCGCGGCTGGCGGAGAGTCCCGGCGCGCAGCCCAGGGAACGCCAGGGGATGGTTCTCGACACGTTCCGGGAGATATGGCGGAGCTGCTTTCTCACCAGCCTCACGACGGCCCTGGGGTTCGGTTCCCTGATCCTGTCGGGGATCGCCGTCATTGTGGACTTCAGCATCGCGGCGGCGCTGGGGATCATGTTGACCTTCGGGTTCTCCATGGTGCTCTTCCCTGTCATTCTCGCGGCGGCTCCCGCGCCGAAGCGCGTCCGACCCCGGGGAGACCGGCTGCTGCGATACCTCTCCGCGCTCACGTTGCGGCGGGCCGTCATCGTCCTCGTCGTCACCATGATCCTCTCCGCTGCGGCGCTCGCGGGGAGTCGCATGGTCCATATGGAGTCGCATATTCTCAATGATCTGAGGCCAGGGGCGCCGTTGCGAGCCGATCTCGAGGAGGTACAGTCGGCGGGATTCGGCGTTTTTCAGGTCAACGTCTACCTGCCCGGGGTCGCGGAAGGAATTGCCCCATCGGTTCTCCATTTTGCCCGGCGGGTGGAGCGTTTCGTCCGTGGTGTCCCCTTCGTCACCAAGGTGGTCTCGCTCAACACCTTCCTCCGTGAGGGTCTGAGGCGAAAGGGGCTCGACTTCGACCCCACCATGGTCGATGGGTTTACACCCTCGGCCCTCAAGGAGCAGGCTGACGCCCTGACCCGCAGGGCGAAGGCTCTGGAGTCCGTGTATGACCCCACTACGGGATCGACCCAAATCATGATCTTCGTCAAGGACGCCGGTTCCAAGAGAATGGAACCCTTTTTGGCCTCACTCAAGGAGTTCATCAAACGGGAGCGCCGCGGACTCGACGCCCGGGTGACGGGCACCGTCCACCTCACGGGACGCACCTACACGCGTCTCATGCGGGGCTTCTCCCTCTCTCTGGGCGCCGTGGGCGTGCTCATCTTCTTCATCCTTCTGTTGGCCGGGCGCTCTCTGGCCCTGGCGGTGATTTCACTGCCCCCCAACCTCCTGCCCCTCCTCGGGGTGCTCGGAGTGGCGGGGTTTTCGGGGTATGAGCTTTCCCCGGCCTCCCTCCTCGTCTTTGCCGTGGCGCTCTCACTGGTGGTGGACGACACGGTCCACCTGCTCACACACCTTACCCTTTGGCGGCACAGGATGAAGACCCCCCCGGCGCTCTTCTCCCACGTCTTCAACGTCTCGGGTCGGGCGGTGATGCTGACCTCCGTCGTTATCTCCGCAGGCTTCGCCGTCATGATGCTCTCGAGCTTTCAGACCATCTTCGACATGGGCTTTCTCATCGTCCTCGCCCTGGCCTTCGCCCTGGCGGGAGATCTTCTGCTCCTCCCGGCTCTGTACGTTGTGGCCCACCGTCTGAAACTGTTTTGATTATCAACGTAAAAAAGAAATTGTACTGATGACTCCCTGAGGCGAACAGGGCGATCGGTCAAAGGGGGGACTGCAGGGGGAACAGCCCCATCTCACGGCCTGCCGTGAGATGGGGTGTCCATAAACGGTGGTGGAGGCGGCGGGAGTTGAACCCGCGTCCGAAGGTAGTCCACAGCAGCTTCTACGTCATAGTCGCTGATTTGATCTTGACACCACGACGCCCACCGACAGGCTTCGAGGGGTCCAGCCCAATGCGTTCTTATCCGATGTTATTGGACATCCATCGGACCAGCCGGCTTTGTTTGCGCCCTTCCGAGACGCCACCGGCAGGGCCTCTCGGAGGACGCTCGCTAATTAAGCAGCGAGAGCTAATTCAGTGTCGTTTGCACTTATTTGTTTTCCACCTATTTAACGAGGGCCCGGTGGAGACCTCGGACGCCACTACTGCTTCCCATACCCCCGTCGAAACCATTTCGCCCCCGGGAAACGCACCCCCGGGGAGAATCGGGGTTTTGGTGCATGACGATAATATAGTCTTCTTCTGAGGGGAGTCAATGGGCTTTGCGTCTCCTCAAGAAGAGGGGGAGATCTCCTGGGCATGCAACCGATGGGATCCCGCACTGTCTTTTGGATGGAAAGGAGGGAAAAGGAAAAGAATTGTGCTTGAGAAAAGGTAATTAAAACTATATAGTTTTCCTCGTGTTTGTCCGCCGTCGGGGTTGTCTCGCCGGGGGACCCCATGAAGGAATTCAGGGGCGCCGGGCCCCGAAAGGTCCGGAATAACCTGTGTTTCAATGATCTTTCAGGAAAGTCGTAGTTCGGGATCCCATGTGGTTCATCGTGATATTGACGCTGCTTGGTTCGCAGACGGGAACAAAGAAAGGGCACCTGGCCACCAGGCTCAAAAAGCCCGACGCAACCAAGACCGTTGTTGCGGTTGTCTCCCCGGACGAAGGGCTGGTCAAGGCCCGTCAGGAATCCCTGCAGGGCAATCACGCCCGGGTCATCTTCATCCTGCGCCCGCTGTTGTATCCCACCAGCAAGTTCTCCACGGAGAGCAAGGAGATCGAGGCCCTCAGGCTCCTGGGGCTTTCGTTCTGGTTCAAGGGTGACGTGGACAACGCCGAGCAGGCCTTCTCCGTGCTCCTGAACCGGCGCCCCAACTTCACCCTCGATCCCGTGGTCGTGCCCGTGGGTGCGATCGAATTTTTTAACAAAATCAAAAAGAAAATGAAGGAGAAGCTGGAGCAGATCCGCAAGGCCAAGGAGCTCGAGGAGCTGCGCAAGAAGCAGTCCGAGGAGCAGGCGCGCAGGAAGCGTCTCGAAGACTGGAAGAAGAACGCCCCCATCCTCATGAAGAGCACGGTCATCAACAAATCCTTCTATATCTACAACCTCTTCCCCTTCGGTGTTGGGCAGTTCCAAAACGGCCACAACACCAAGGGCTGGGTCATCGCCGGACTGCAGACAGGCGTCGCGGCCATCTCCGTGTCGGCCTACACCTATCTCCTGTATCGATACCCCAAGGGGACCGTTCCCTCCGACGAGATCAAGTCCGCCAAGCAGATCCAGTATCTGCAGTTCGGTTCCGGCGTCGCCTTTTTTGCCCTGTGGCTTGTGAGCGCCGTGGACGCCATCGTCAACTTTACACCGACCCGGACCGAGGAATTTTCCAGGTTCGTGCCCCGCCGCGAGGGGGGCGTGAAGCTCTTCGCCGCTCCCGTCGAGGGAGGGGGACTCCTCGGGATTAGTGGTGAATTCTGATGCCCGTACTCAAGATCAAAACGAAAAAAAGCTCCAAGGTGTATAGCCTGTTCAAGAAGATCACCACCCTGGGGAAGGACGAAGTCAACGACGTGGTGCTGGCCGACGAGCTGGCAGCCCCCCTGCATGCCAACATCCTCTACGACGGGAAACGCTATGACATCCGGACGACGCGGGGCACCAACATCATGTACGTCAACGGCCGCAAGAAGAGCAAGGCCACGCTCAATTTCGGCGATACGGTGAAGATCGGCGACATCGAGATCACCTTCCTCGAAGAGGAGGAGATCGAGCCCAAGAAAAAGGCTTCCAAGGAGGAGGACTACCGCAAGCTCTTCGATGTCTCCAAGCGCATCCTCTCTGACTATGATCTCACGCGTCTTCTGGAAAACCTCATGGACGCCGTCGTGGAGATCACCGGCGCCGACAAGGGCTTCCTCATCCTCCTCGAGGGGGAGAAGCTGGACATCAAGGTGGCCAGAAACCTGAACCAGGAGAATGTGGCCCAGGCGGTCACCCAGGTCTCGGACTCCATCATCAGCAAGGTCATCAAGGACAAGCGCCCCCTCATGATATCCGACGCCCTGAACCATGAGGAGTTCTCCAACTCCCAGTCGGTCATGGCCCTCAACCTCACCTCCGTCATGTGTGTGCCCCTGCTGGACCGCGGAAACATCATCGGCCTGATCTACGTCGGGAACAGCAATATCCGGGGGCTCTTCGTTCACCACACCCTGGAGATGCTCACCGTCTTCTCGTCCATCGCCTCCCTGGTCGTCCGCAACGCCCTTCTGCTCAATATGCTCCAGCTCGACAACCGGCAGCTGGTGGAGAAACTCGAGCAGAGCAAATTCGGCTCCATCGTCGGCTCCTGCCCCTCCATGCTGGAGGTGTTCCGCACGGTGCGCAAGATCGCCAGCGCCGATGTGTCGGTCCTCATCACCGGTGAGACGGGAACAGGCAAGGAGCTCATCGCACGGGAGCTCCATGAACGGTCGGACCGGGCCAAGGGCCCCTTCATTGCCATAAACATGGGTGCCATACCGGAGAACCTCATGGAGTCCGAGCTCTTCGGGCACGTGAAGGGAGCGTTCACGGGCGCTGTTGCCACCCGTGGCGGCAGGTTCCAGGCGGCCCAGGGCGGGACCCTCTTTCTCGACGAGATCGGGGAGGTGCCCCTTGCCCTGCAGGTGAAGCTCCTGCGTGCGCTGCAGGACAAGCTGGTGACCAAGGTGGGTGACACCCAGCCCGAGAAGGTGGACATCCGCATCATCGCCGCCACCAACCGCAACCTCCAGGAGGAAGTGCGTGAGGGCAACTTCCGGGAAGATCTCTTCTACCGGATCAACGTGGTAAACATTCACCTGCCGCCCCTGAGGGAGCGCGGGGATGACATTCTTGTCATTGCCAAGTATCTCTTGTCCAGATTCCGCGAGGAGTTCGGGATGAAGATCCACGGATTTACACCCGATGCCCTTGAAGCCATTAGTAAATATCCGTGGTCTGGGAATATTCGCGAGATGGAGAACCGGATCAAGCGATCGGTGGTCCTCTCGGAGAAGTCCACCATCAGCGCTCAGGATATGGGCATCGACGAAGATTCCCTCATCCAGATCAAACCCCTCTCTCAGGCGCGCGAAGACTTCACTCAACGCTATATTCTTGAAGTACTAGAGAAAAACAATGGGAATCGGACCAAGACCGCCAGGGACCTTGGGGTTGATCCCCGGACCATCTTCCGGTATCTCGAGAGAGAGTAGGATGTCCCCCTCTTCTCCGAGACCGTGACAAAACTGTCTTGATCGTGTCCCTGAGAGTTGAGAAAAACATAATAAAAACAGTAGCTGTTTTCTTGGCGTGCATTTTGCGTGTACGGCGGGTGGAGGTACCATGAGACGCGTGATAACCGGCGCAGCCCTGATTATCGCATCACTGCTGACGAGCTGCGTCGTCCCCATCCCCCTCGAGGGAGAAGAACAAACCTTCAATCCTCCGCGGTTCCTCAGGGATTTCTGCCTGCCCGGGTATGTCCTCTCCGTCGTGGTGGACTCCGAGGAGTACGAGACCATCAAGCTGGTGGTGCAGGATCTCGATGTCAATGATGGCATCGAGTTCAGGATCTTCAAGGATTACTATCAATGTTCCAGCTCCTCGGAGCCCTCCGACTGTCACATGAAGCTCATCACCGAAGGAGAGATTCCTCCCACGGGTGGTGATCCCAATTCTGAATATGGATATGACGTCAGTACGTACACCTATCCGCTCAAAAAGAGCCTCCTGTGCTCCAGCTCCTCCGGGGACACCCTGGGTTCTTCCCACCTCATCGAGGTGGTCGTCACCGACGCGTTTCTCCGGGACTCGACCCGCTGGCCCTACTGGCGCAACAGTATCGGTGGCTCCGATGTGTGGAGCTTCATCGTGGAGTGTGTCTCCGGCGGCGTAAAATCAAAACTCCCCGACCCCGAGGGCGATGAATCGGGGGACAGCGACTGATGCCGAAGTATTTCCCACTGCTCTTTCTTTTCTCGCTGGTATTCGCTGCCTGCGTGGACAACGGGCCTGATGTGTCCAACCCCGAGGCCGAGTGCTCCATCGATGCCGATTGTCCCGTCGAGGGGACCGTCTGCACCCCCAGGAAGATCTGCCTGCCACTCAAGGATCCTCTCGAGGTGCCCGTTGGCATTGAAATCTATGACCACCGTGGCGACTCCTCCACCCGGGGAAAGCTCCTCATGGACGTGGGCCCCGCGGATCTCGTCCCCGACACCGACGGCATCGTCTATATCACGGTGCCCGACCCTATTACCATCTCCGGGACCATCAAGACCACCGAAGGGTTTGTCAACGGCACGGTGGTCTCCTACCGTTCCTCCTCCATCCCCGGCAAGGAGGTGGTGACCTCCACCCTGGACGTTGGCACCATCACTCCAGCGCCTGGCGTCGAGTATTCTTTCTCCGTGGTCCAGCGAGGCATGTACCTTTTACAGGTGATCCCCTCCCCCGCCGCCGACTATGCCCCCATGCTCAAGGATGTGTGGGCATCACAGGACTGGGAACAAAACTTCACCCTGGGGAGGGAAACCTACAAGGTGCGGGGGCGGATCACCGACACCGACGGGGTTCCCTTCAACGGCCAGGCGACCCTCTTCATCTTCGACTGGCTCACAGGCCACGCCTCGACGGTGGAGACCCTCACCGGTGACGCTTCGGGGTATTTTGAGGTCATCTTTGCCGATATCCCCTCCTCCCTCTCCATCTATATCACTCCCACGGACTACTCCTCCATCTTCCCGGCCGATCGTTTTGATGTCTCCCAGGAGGCGCTGGCGACGGGAACGGTGAGTATTGACGGGATCCCCACCTTCGACGCGGGGACCTTGTTGCTCCAGGCGACTCCCGCCCCCATCACGTTCAAGACCTCCATCTACGGGAGGACCAAATCTGGGACTACGGAATGGGTGGCCGGAGCCAGGGTGACCTTCCGCTCCGAGGTGACCCACCTGAGCCTGAGCCATGGCAACGTGGACCCCCAAGGGAGCGGCACCACCGACGCCACGGGGATCATCGTGGTGGAAGGGACGACCGATGCCTCGGGGATTGTCTCCGTGGAGATCATCCCAGGGGAATTCACCCTGGGACGTATTTACGAAGTCACCGTGGTGACGCCTCACGACTCTCCCTTCGCCTCCATCAAGAAACAGATCGAGGTTGGGTCTTCCAGTGGTTTCGGAGAGTCCATCGAGCTGGAGAACCGAATCGATGTGGTGGGACAGATCACCTGGGCCGACTCGGGTGAGCCCATGTCCACGGTGCTCGTGGAGGCGGCCATCTCGCACAATGCCGAAGAGCTGCACCCCGAGACCATGATAGACGCCAATTACATGCAGACGGACCAGACCGACGCCGAGGGATGGTTCACCCTGCGGCTGGATCCGGGATACTACGACTTCTCCCTGCTCTTCCCCGACAGCTACGGGCTCCCCTACAACACCTACACAGACCTCAATATCACCCCCGAGCAGGGGCAGAACAGCACCTACTCCTTCTCGCCGACCCAGCCTTCCGTGATTCGGGTGGTGCTTCTGGACACTGCGGGGCAGCCTGTGCGCGACATGCAGGTACGTGCCTACGCCGTGGCCGAGGAGTGTGAGATCGATGACCTCGGTTGCGAGATTCCTGCTCGACTGCTCTCCTCCTACACCACGTCAGCCGACGGGATGGCGACCCTTCTCGTCCAGAGTTCTCCCGTGGATTGACGTTCCTCACCGGTTGTCTCCTGGGGGGGCAAGGCTTGCATCCTGATGACGACGCGCAGGGAGGACCGCTTCAGGTTTCCCCTTGTGAAGATGTTCCGTGTGAATGGGGGATGTCGGTTTTGAGTGCGGAGATCAGAGGCGGGTGATCAGGGAGCGGCGCAGGGCGAAGAAGGCGCCGCCAAGCAGCATGAGGAACACAGGCAGGGAGGTGTTGCCCTTAGAGCCAGGGGTGGAGCAGCCGCAACCGGAGTCGGAGGAGCTGCTCTCGTCGCCGTGGCAGGTGAGGGTGGTGGCGTCGCAGGTGGTTCCTTCGCCGCAGGTCTCGGATGACCACACGGTGCAGCCGGTTACCTCGTCGGTGACGCAGGTGTCGAGGGTAGCCTCGTCGGCGCACATCATCTCGTCCAGGGTGCACTCATCCTGGCAGCCGTCGGCTACGCAGCCGGTCTCGGAGCAGATCATCTCGTCACCGCAGGTGTCCGAGCGCCACTCGAGGCAGGTGTCGCCGTCGAAGGTCTCGGCACAGTACTCGATGTCGGCCTCACCCTCCCCGCAGCGGGTCTGGGCGATCTCGCACTCGTCGGTGCAGCTGGGGGCGTCGATACAGTCGTACCAGCCGTCACCGGTGACGTAGCCGCAGACCATGCCGTACTCGGCGCAGTCATAATAGACGAGGGTGCTCTCGTCACAGTAGACGGAGAAGGTGCCCTGGCACTCGCCGTCGTAATCGATGTCGCCGCAGGTGCCACCGGTACCGGCGCAGATACCGCCGTTGCACTGACGGCCCGTGCCGCAGTCGAAGTAGATCTTGTCCAGGCAGGGATCGGCGTCGCCGGCCTCGCCGCACATCCAGGAGGTGCCGTCGTCCTCGCAGCCAAGCTCCATGGGGAGGCACTCGTCCTCACAGTCGTATCCTTCGCACATGCCTTCGCTGCAGGGGGCGGTGGAGGGGCAGGGGAGCTCCAGCTTGTCCAGGCAGGTGTCGTCGTCGAAGAAGCCGCAGAGGTACCGGTTTCCGTTGGCGTTGCAGCCAGTCTCTCCCACGGCGCACTCATCGACGCAGTCGTCGCACTGGGAGTGGCCGTCACACAGGTAGTCTGGATCGGCCACGGCGGCAGCCGTGCCCTCGGGGCGGGTGCGGGTGGTGCAGTGGATGGCGCCGCCGTAGACGATGATCTCGTCGGAAGGCACGGTCACGATCTCCACGCCCGGGAGCGCCATCTGGAGGACGCTGACGGCGTCCGCCTGCTGAGAGGTCTCATCGGCGTAGACGGGCATGAGGTACTTGTCGTTGATGCGCAGACCGTTGGTGTAGGTGCGCCAGACGCGGCCCCAGTAGTCGGAGCCGGGATCGGGCATGGGCATGCGCAGGACGGTGATGGGGGACCCGTCGCCGGCCAGAGTGCTTGACAACAGCGCTGCGTTCTGATCGAGGATGGTCTTGTTGGCGGAGTCCTGGGTCGTCGTGTATTCGGCCACGATGGCGGTGTGAGCGTCGGCCAGGATGAAGAACATGTCGATGTGGCCCGTGCCCTCGTCCTGCTGAGGGGTGAGCCAGACCACATTGCGGCAGCCCAGATACTGGTCGAAGACATTCTCCAGTTCGGAGACGGAGTACTTGGTGTTGTAATCCTGCACGACCGTCGTGGTGTAGCAGTTGCCCATCCCGTCGGAGATGAGGTTGCCGCCCTCGATGTAGATGTCGGGGCGGAAGACCGTCAGGCCGAACATGTCGCCGAGCTTGGTGGGGACGGAATCGTCATTGATGCGGTCGGGGTAGTACTTGGCGTCGCTGATGACGATGTTGCCCGAACCGTCGACAAGGTAGAAGGGGCCAAAATCCACGGTCCAGATGGCGTCGATTCCCGAGTCGTAGACCGGCTGCGTGTAGACGTAGTGCTCCGTGGGATAGAAGTCGAGGACCGTGACGTTGGCCATGAGCCCGGGGTCAACGTTGTTCTGGAGGATGGTCTCGATGGTGGCGGCCTGACCGCTCTCGCCGGAGATCACGTAGACCTCCATCTGGGAGGCGGCTTCTTCGATGATCTGGACCCAGTAGTCCCGCATGTCGTCGGTGTACACGAGGTAGATCCGGTCCACCGTTCCAAATTCCGCATAGAGGTTGTAGGTGTTCCCCGGTGCCGTGGTGATCCCGTACAGCTCGGGGTGTTCCTCGCGATAGGTGAAGAGCTGGGTGCTCGAGTCCTTGTTGTAGAGCCCCTGGGACTGCCAGATGGGCAGGATCCGGCTGAGGCTCGCCTGGGGATTCGGGGTGTAGGTTTTCGCCGAGGGGGCCGAGAACAACAGGAGGGGAACGAGGAGTGCCGACAACATACCGAGTATCCTTTGCGTTAAGAGAAATGAACTCCGCCACGGGTGATCCTCCGCGGGCGGCCCTCTTTCATACCATGCATTTTATTTGGAGGGGGGGAAAAACTTGGTGAACGTCTATTTGGAGGGGTCGTTCCAGATGTTGCCCTGGAATCCGGTATTGAGGTTCATGCCGGATCCGTTGTTGCGGATGATGATCTTGGTCTTGACCTTGTCGGGACATTTCCACTGATACTGGGAGGTGGAGGCCAGGATATCCTGGGTGTCTGCGCGCCAGTATTTGAAGTGGAAGGTCAGGTTGCACTGGTTGTTGTCCAACTGAACCTTGTGCAGGGACGTGAACTTCTCGGCGAAGTCCGAGAGCACCAGGAGCGGTTCGTTCTGCAGCTGGGTGAGGATGTACCCGACCTTGAGGATGCCGTTAAAGGTAGACTTGGGTGACATCTTGATGATGACGGGTCCGCGGACGGTCTTGGTGAAGGCCCAGTTGAGGCCCGGGAAGAAGTTCACCACGGTGACACCCTCGAACTCCTTCTTGGTGGAGTAGTATGCGACCATCCGCTCGGTGACTTTCTTGGGAAATTCCAGTTTGATCCATACCTTGTGGTAGGTCCGCGTGCCCACCCTGGAGGTCTTGAG
>QKIM01000379.1 GCA_003249585.1 Deltaproteobacteria bacterium | reverse complement strand
CCCGGAGACGTGGAGCCAGTCACCGCAGGTGAGGCCCGTCGCACCGCCCTCGAGGGAGTAGCGCCTTTTGCCGTCACTCACCAGGGGCGGATCGGTGTTGACCACCCTGACCGAGAAACTGCTTCGGGAGAGGGGCATGGGCTATTTCTTCACACGCTCCACGTACTGGCCGGTCCGGGTGTCGATCTTGAGCAGGTCGCCCTCGTTGATGAAGAGGGGGACGTTGACCGAGGCGCCCGTGCTCAGGGTGGCGGGCTTGGTGGCGTTGGTGGCGGTGTCGCCCTTGGCGCCCGGATCGCAGTGGGTGATCTCCAGGACGACGAAGTTGGGGAGCTCGACGCCCACGGGCTTGTCGTTGAAGAAGAGCACCTCGACCGTGAGGTTGTCGATGAGCCAGTTCACCTGGTCGCCGATGAGGTCGGCCTCGATGTGGACCTGCTCGTAGGTATCGTTGTCCATGAAGACCAGGTGGTCGCCGTCATGGTAGAGGAAGTCCATCTTCTTGATCTCGGTCTGAGCCAGATCGAACTTCTCGTTGGAGCGCCAGGTGCGATCCAGGACGGCGCCGGTGATGAGGTTCTTGATGCGGCACTTGGTGAAGGCCGTGCCCTTGCCCGGCTTGACGAAGTTAGCCTCGACCACGACATAGGGATCGCCGTCGATGAGTATTTTCAGGTTCTTGCGAAGGTCGGACATTTGTGCCATCAGCTTCTCCATGACTGCCCCGAAAGGAGGGGGTGGGAATGGACCGGACCCTGGGGGCTTCGGTCTCCAGGACGAACAGGGACTCTGTATAATGATACGTCCATAAAGAGTAAAGGAAAAAAGTAGTCCCGGCCCTCACCCCGAGGGGCGAGAATCGCATCCCACGCAATTTCTATTGACATTCGGGGGAAGGGAGGATACCTAGTGATCTTTCGGAGGTACACATGGACCACAGGAAATACCGTATAGTTATCCGTTTTGACGCTGAAAAAGAGTGCTACATCGGCACCGTCCCCGAGCTCCCCGAGGTCGAGTTCGAGGGTGACGACTGGGAAGCCGTCACCACCGGCCTCAGCGAGGCCATCGAGGCGAAGCTCGAGACCATTGAGCATCACCCCACCCCCATCGACGAGGTGGACTTCGACGGGCGCCTGGAGCTCGACATCTCCAAGAGCCTCATGCGTGAGCTGGTCTTCATGGCCAAGAACGACGAGATCGAGCCGCAGGTGCTCGCCCAGGAGCTCATCTCCGAGGGTCTCGGACGTCGCTACGGCGGGCACCGCTTCTATCGCAGCGGCGGCGGCAACCGCAAGGGCCAGGGCAACCGCCAGGGCGGCCGTCAGGGTGGTGGCTACCGTCGGAACATGAACCAGGAGCAGTATCACAACATTATGGAAGACAAGGCCTCCTTCCTGGAGTACGTGCGAGGCCTCGAGGACGGCAACAACAACCGCAACCGGTAGCCGTCTCTGGGAGGAGGTCTCCCGGTCCCCATGTTTCCCAGGCTTTTTCTCATTGTTCTCATCGTTCTGACGCAGTCGGGATGTCAGGTGGAGCTCTTCAGGACCCTGTCCGAGGGAGACGCCAACCGCGTATATCGCGAGCTGGAGCGTTCGGGGATCGAGGTCAAGAAGACCGTCACCGACAAGCGCAAGGGGTTCTTCGGGATCGAGGTCGCCCGCGGGCAGGCCTCACGGGCGCTGGAGATCCTGCGCTCGAAGGATCTGCCACGGCGCAGCCACAGAGGCTTCGGGCTCGTCACAGAGGGAGGGAACCTCCTGCCCTCGCCCCGCCGTGAGCGCCTCAAGTACCACATCGCCCTGGCGGGGGAGCTTGAGGAGACCCTGGAGAACCTGCCCGGTGTGCAGTACGCCCGGGTCCACTTCGCCCTGCCCAGGCAGACGGGGATCGCGCTCGGCAATGGACCGGCTCCTTCTGCACAGAGGGCTTCGGTGGTGCTCAAGGTTCAGGAAAAGCTCTTCCAGCTGGCCCCCAAGGACGTGCAGGCGCTCGTGGCCGGAGCTCTTCCGGATATCAAGCCCGAGGCGGTCTCTGTTGTAGTCCAGCTGGCGATCCCCACGGAGGGAGGTGCTGCCGGATATGCCTCACTCGGCCCCTTCTCCGTCTCCCCATCCTCGAGACTTCCGCTGCTCATCACTCTTATAGTTGTTGGGCTGCTGCTGGCGCTTCTCATCGCGGGGTTTGTGATGAGCCGCCGGACCATCGGCCGCATCGTGGCCGGTGCCGATTCCTCCGAGGAGCCTTCCCCCCGCAGCGGCCGTGACTGATGTTTCATTTTCTGCTCCTCTTCGTGCTCATCAACCTCGGGTTCCTCATCTGGGGCCGGATCCGGAGCGGGTTCTTCCGCGACCCCGTCTACAACGGCATCCTGGCCATTGATGCGGGACTCTCCCTGTACAGCTTCACCTCGGACCCATCGGGGCACTCCGTCTACACCTGGCTCGCCCTGGGCATCTTCTGCGGGGCCGTCCTCGTGCCCCTGATCCTGGGCCGCTTCATCACGGACGCCTTCAACAACTCCAACCTGTCCCGCGTGCAGCGGCTGCTGCAGATCAAGTACATGTTTCAGCCCTCTGTGGACGTGGCACGACAGATCACCGAGAACAAGAAGTTCCTCAAGGCCTACCGCGGAGAGGTGTCGGGCATCGTCCGGGAGATCGAGCAGGAGCTCATGCGGTCCAAGGACTCCCTCCAGACCCAGTTCCTGCTGGAGTCGCTGGCGGAGATCAACATCTTCGCCGGCCAATGGGCCGAGGGTATCGCCGTCTACCGCAAGCGCATCGGTGGCCCGGATCCCGTGGTCAAGCCCTCCTTCTTCGTCACCCTGGCCCGGGCGGCCATCGAGGTGGGGGACTGGGATCTGCTCTGGGAGGCCTACCTCGGGCTCATGGAGCTCGAGGCGCCCGTCGACGACCCCCTCATCCGCAAGTCCGTGTTCTACATTCAGGTCATGATCCTGTCCGCCTATGGGAAGTACGGGACCCTCAAGAAGCTCTTCACTCCGCTGCACAAGGGGGATCCGCTCTTCCCCCTGGTCCCCAAGCGCTACTGGTACGGGCTCTCCCTCATGAGCGCCGGGCGCATCGACGAGGCGCGGGAGATCCTGGACTTTCCTGTGAAGTTCAAGGATATGGCCCCCTCCTTCTACAACTCGGCCCGTGAGCGAATGGCGAGCGGGTTTACGCCGCCGCCGGCCCCGGAGCCCGACCGTCGGGCCCACCTCGCCCGCATCCGCGAAGAGATGAAGCGGATCTCCCGGGAGAAACCCATGGCCATGGCCATCCCCTGGGTGGGCAAGGGGCTCGTCTTCCTCACCGCCGCCGTCTTCGCCTTCCAGTTGGTCAAGATGGGCATGATGTTCGAGTTCCGCGGCGCCGAGGCCATGAAGGAGCTCTTCTGGATCGGCGGGAACTTCCGTCACCGCTCCATCGCCTACGGGGAGTACTGGCGGCTCTTCACCGCCGTCTTCCTCCACGGCGGCTTCATCCACGTCTTCTTCAACCTCTACGTCATCTGGATCTTCGCCCCTCTGCTGGAGGTCCATTACGGCAGGCTGCGGTTCCTCCTCATCGCCCTGCTCTCCGGTGTAGGCGGGAACGCGATCTCAGCCTACATCCACCCCTCCGGGGTCTCTGTGGGCATCTCCGGCACGGTCTTCGGCCTGGTGGGGGCCATGCTCATCATGCTCATCGTTCACCGGGACCGGTTCCCC
>QKIM01000185.1 GCA_003249585.1 Deltaproteobacteria bacterium | reverse complement strand
AGGCCTCCATTTTGAGGGTGTTGAGGACGCCTTTCCAGTGTTCTTTCTTCACGTAGATGTCCCTGATGCCGTGGAGTGCGGGCAGGGATGTGGGCGAGGCGTCGATGGCGAGCTTGTAGTATTTGAGCGCTTCGTCGACCTTGTTGAACTGTGTCTCGAGGATGGAGCCGTACTTGAAGTACAGCGAGGCCTTCACGGCCTTGTCCGTGTTGGCTTCCATGGAGAGACGAATCACCTGCAGGTATTTGTCCCAGTCCTCGTTGGTCTCGTTGATTCGGGCGAGGCTGTCCAGGGCCCGTTTGTGTCCCGAGTTGATATTGAGGACCTGGGTGTAGTAATTGGTGGCCTCTTCGATGTTGCCGATGGCCTCTTCATAGAGCTTGGCCAGACGCATGAGGCTCTCTATGCGGGCGAGGTCGTTTTTGACGACCATGCTCTTGATGCGTAGCAGGCTGGCAAGGCGCTTCCAGTCCTTGGAATTCTCCGTAGCGTCCAGCAGGCCATCGAGATCCTTTTCGATCTCCTCGAACCACTCCCCATTGGGTGAGGGGTGGAGCAGAAGGATATCGAGCCACGAGGTCTCGTTCTCCTCGGTGGACGGCAGGTGCCCGCCTGTGTCCAGATATTCTCCAATGAGGGTCGCAGCATGCTCGGGACGCAGATCCTTCAGCCAGGTGGCGAGGGTCAGTTTTATCCCGGAGAGCACTTTGGGATCGTGCAGCGCCGTGATCAGCGCTTCGGACTCCTTGATGATGCCGTCCATGTCGGTCTGGGCTCTCTTCCAGAAGGTGCGGAAGAGCGCGGCGATGAGGGGGGAGACGGAGGCTACAGGGGCCAGCTCGGCATAGGCCTTGGCGTAGTCCCCCTTCCAGCTCTCGAAGAGCGCGGCCATGAGTTTGGCAACGGAGGACGGCACGGGAGGGTTTGGAGTCCCGTAGACGCTGTGCAGCTGGCTCCAGTCCTTCATTTTAAGGTAGAGACTGCAGCGCGTGGGAAAATCCGTGGGAGAGACGATGTCGAGGGCTTTTTGGAAATCGTGGAGGCGGTATTCGCAAATGAAGGCGGCACCGGACTGGATGACGGGATCGGTTGAATCTTCAGCCAGTTGGATGATTTCGCCGTAGGCAGCGCGATTGAGAAGCATGCGGAAGAGGCCACGACGGGAAATGAAGGGGCGGGCGCCCAACTCCAGTGCCAGCCGATAGAACTCCTCCGCCTCACGATATCGATGAAGGCGGAAGTCGGCTATCTGCGCGGCTCTCAGGCAAACTGCTCCCTTGAGTTCCTGGCTCTTGGCGGCCTGATACAGCTTGTGGTAGAGCTTCATGAGCATGACGTCCTCCCCGTGGGAGGCGGCGAGCCTGATCGCCGTGCGCAAGGCGAGGGCCTTTGCCCAGTTGGTCTTTTCAGCCAGCCCCATGAGCTGTTCCAGCGCGAATTCTTCCTTGTCGGCCGCTGCGTGGGCGAAGAGGACGGCCTCTTTGATGTCTATCTCGTTGAGACTGGCATAGAGGGCCTGTTCCGTGGCCCAGAACGATTCCTCATTGAGGTTCCCCCGGTACACATATTCCATCTTGAGGATGGTCTCTACGGCGTCGTTCTTCGAGAGGAGCTTCACGGCCCCGTTGTAGTCGCCCTTGAGGTCACCGATAAATATGGACAGCCTGAGGCGGTTTTCAGTGACTCCACCCTGCTTGATGAGGTTCTCGTATTCCGTCTTGTTGTTGTTCAGGAAGTAGACCAGCAGGACCTCTTCGCTGGAGAAGGCGGTGCGGACAAGATCCTGGGGCATCTGCCCGGAGATGCTGTCGAGGACCTTCATGGCAAAGGGTGGACGGGAGTACAGAAACATCCACACCTTGAGCCACAGGGACGCCTCGTGCACATCGAGAGGGCTCGCATCCATGAGCCTCTTGGAGAACATGAGTTCCATGTCCTTGGGGGATTTCCAGGTGAGCGAGGTCGCCAGTTTGAAATTGTAGGAATACTCCAGGTCGATGTCGTCGATGAAATCGTTGACGGCACGTCCGTCTCCAAGCATGTGGAAATGCAGATTGGCGGCCAGGAACTTCTCCGCAGGCGTCAGGTGTTTGCGCTCGCAATAGAGATTTTCGAGGATATACAAGATGTCGGCGGTCGATTGGCTGTCCGTAGGTTTGTTCATCGTTAGACCCGTATATCAAGTAACAAATTCTCGTTATATCAAGAAAGTTCCCTGGAAGAATACACTGAAAAGGGGAAATCGATAAGCGAAATCGTTCAAAAAGACCAGTGACGCGGCTCAGTTCGCCTCGATGATCTGTCGGGGGATGGTGAGGGTGAAGCGGGAGCCCTCACCCGGGGTGCTCTCCACAGAGATCTCTCCGCCGATGAGAAGGGCGAGACTGCTGGAGACGGAGAGCCCGAGACCTGTGCCGCCCGTTCTCCTCGTCGAGCTCCCGTCCACCTGTTTGAAGGCCTCGAAGATGGAATTCAGGTCGGTCTCGGGAATACCGGTCCCCGTATCCTTGACGCTCAGGATGATATCATGTGCACGGGTGGCGAGGGTCACGCGGACGCCCCCCTTCTCGGTGAATTTTACGGCGTTGGAAATGAGGTTCGTGAGGATCTGCTGGATTTTTCCGCCGTCGCTGACGCAGGGGACCGGGAAATCGGGCTGATCGAACTCAATGGAGTAGGGGCGCTCTCTCGTCAGGCTCTGGTTTCGCCCGATGGTGTCCTTCACCAGCTTCCTGAGGTCATCGATGCGCTCGACGTAGAGGGGCAGCTTGCCCGCCTCCATTCGCGAATGATCGAGGATGGTGTTGATGAGGTTGAGCAGGTTTCTCCCGCTCTCTTCGATGGCCGCCATGCGCTCAGTCTGTTCCGCAGTGATCTCGCCGTAGTATCCGGCGGTGATCATCTCGGAATATCCTATAATGGCGTTGATGGGCGTTCTGAGCTCGTGGCTCACGTTGGCGAGGAACTGGGACTTGAGTTTGGAGGTCTCCTCGATCTGCTGTTTCTGGGCGATGAGGATCTCGTGCTGCTCCTTGAGCGTCTTGTTGCTGTCCTTGAGCCGTGTGCCAAGACGTGTAAGGATATCAAAGGAGTGGATATTGACGATGGTGATGGTGAGGGCGGAGAGGACCTGATCGACGAAGCCCCTGGAAAGGCTCGTCCCACGATATCCGAGAACCAGCTGCCCCTCGAGGCTGTCCTTCATGCGCATCGGGAACCATGTGACAGTGCACAGGCGCTCCCCATCGCTCCCCTGAACCGCTTCCGTGATCTCCCGCTCCGTGTCCCGCGGCGTGATCGCGCCCTGGCATTCCACGGTGGACCTTGTGGCGAGCAGGGAGTAGGTCCCCTCTTCGGTGCGGTGATAGAGTGCACAGTAGACGGCTTCTGCGCCCTCAAGGACCTCCTGGGCGATGGTCTCCCAGTCCGATGTGGTTCCAGAGAGCGGCGAAATCAGTGTGTGGAGGAATTTTCGGGAGGCACGGATCTCGTTGGTCCGCCTGGTGACCTCCTGTTCTAGGGTCCTGCTCCAGGCCTCCAGTTCCTCCATGCGCTGTGCGAGATTCTCGGCCAGCCGGTTGAAGGCGTGGGCGATCTGCCCGACCTCGTCATGGGTTGACACCGGGACACGTGCGGCCAGATCTCCTTCAGTAAAGCGCTGTATGCCTCGGGTGATGTTGGCGATGGGGGTCGTAATGCGCATGGCGGCTGCCAGCGCCAT
>QKIM01000157.1 GCA_003249585.1 Deltaproteobacteria bacterium | reverse complement strand
CCCTGGCCATCGGGAGCAGCTGCGGCGGGGACGGCGGCGGCCAGAACAAGCGCTCCTCGGCGAGCCCGATGTCGTCGTCCGCGCCCATGAACATCCGGGCCCAGCGCCGACCCACGGGCCGAGCCAAGAAGAAGCCGGCAAACATCAACTTCTTCGTGGGCGAGAAGCTCACGATCCCCCCCTTCAATGAAGCGGCCCAGAACATCCCCCCCGAGCTCTTCACCGAGAGCGGGAAGGACCAGCGCGACCCCTTCCGCAACTTCAACGCGCTGGAGATCCCCGGCAACAAGGGCAACCCTGGCGACGTGACCGAGCCCAAGGGTCCCGGCGAGGACAACACGGTCGTGCTCTTTGACCAGTATGCGCTCAACGAGTTGAAGCTCACGGGGATCGTCTGGTCAGCAGGCCGCGAGAAGGCGCTCTTCGCCAGCCCCAACGGCCAGCCCACCACCGTCCAGAAAGAGGACCGCATCTCCAAATCGCGGGCTGTGGTCAAGGAGATCACCCACGACAAGGTCATCGTCGAGCTGCGCGCGCGACCGGGCCAGGTGGGCAAGATGATCACCTTCTCCCTGGTCCGCGAAGCGGGCCCCTATCAGATTCAGTACGACAAACTGCGAGCGGACCAGCGAGGCATTCGCATCCGGATGAACAGATGGCGCTCGAAGACAAGGAGGAACCAATGACCAGGTTCGCCACCTTCTCCATAACAGTACTATTTGCCCTCTTCTCCAGTGTGGTGGCCCCACGCGCATGGGCGGGCGATCAGAGGGTGAACCTCATCGGGAAGGTACGGGTCGTTTCTCAGGGGGCGACCACCGAGATCCTCCTCGACGGGTCCCGTCCGGCGACCTTCTCTGCCTACCGGCACGACGCCCCCCCCCGGGTGGTCCTGGAGCTGGCGAACACCAGGCTCGTCAACTTCTCAGGACCGCTGGCCGTGGACTCCTGGTCCGTGAGCCAGATCTCCCAGGAGGCGATGGCAGGGGGCAAGGGCGTGCGGATTACCGTAACCCTCGCCAAGCGCGGGAGCTATCAGGTCGTCTCCCTGGGTTCCACGGTAAAGATCTCCGTGACGGCCTTCCAGCCCTTCCCTGAGGCTTCCCGCAAAGCCAGCAGGAAGCTCGATGCGCTCCGCCTCGAGGCCGGCCGGACGGAGGCCCGCCTCAAGAGGGCGCGCGCGGCGGCCAAGGCCCTTGAGGCACAGACCCGGCGTCGTTCAAAGGACCTCAAACTGTCCCGCAGCGAAAAAGAGCAGTTGTCCGAGACGCTTCGGGACACACGGCGCGCGATCCGGGCCCTGATCAAAGAGAAGAAGGCCATGGCCCAGGCCGTGGCGGAGGCCCGGGAGCGTGTCGCAAAGGTCAAGGGCGAAGAGGCCCGGGCGCAGCGCCGGTACGACGCCATCGTTAAAAAGACCGAGACCCTGAACAAAAAGCGTCGGGCCAAGCTGGCCCAGCTCAAGATCATCAGCCGGGACCTGCGCAAGGAGATGGAGCGACAGAGCGCGCTGAAGGCGTCTGTGAAGGACCATGAGCGTCGCATCGCCTCCCTGAAAAAGGCGATCTCCTGGAAGCGCCGCTCCGGTCGTGATGTGGGCGAGACCCTGACCCGCAAGCTCTCGGCCCTCAAAAAGACCCTCAGGACACAGCGCCGCGATCTCTCCCGCGCGCAGAAGACCATCGCCCGCTTCGAGAGCCGGCGCAGGTCGGCCCTCGCCCTCAAGGTGAAGCAGGAGAAGGAGCTGGTCGCGCTCCGCAAATCCATCGCCACCGAGCGCACGCGCCTCGAGAGTGAGATCTCGACGCTCCGCAGCAGCGCGTCCACGCTCTCCCGCAAGAAGGCCGTCCTGGTGCGCGAGCTCTCCTCCCTCACCGCCCGCAAGGCCAAGGTGAAATCCCTCCTCGCGCGTGAGCGGTACCTCTCGTCGCAGATGACCCGGACCCTCAGGAAGACCGAGCGCGTCCGCGAAGACATGGCTCGCCTGGCACGCACCGAGAGTGCCCGCGCCAAACAGGCCTCGGAGAAGGCAAAGGACCTGAAACAGCTCGTGGACCGACAGCGGAAGGACCTGGTATCACTCAAGAGCGCCAAGTCAATGGAGAAACAGGAACTTCTACGCCTGAAGAGCCTTCGTCAGGCCCATCAGAAGATGCTCAAAAGAGAAGAGCGGAGGCTCGCTCAGTTGCGCAAGAAGGGCAATCTGGCCGAGGCCCGCGCGCTGAAGCGCAAGCAGGCCCTGCGTGAAGCCGACATTCGCAAGACCATGGCCGCCGCACGCAGGTGGGAACGCCGGGCTGCCCGCTCAAAGAAGCGCCTCGACACCCTCGGGACCCGCATCCTTTCGGCTCAGAACAGCCTGAGGGAGGCCGACGCCGCCTACCGCTCCATCCAGCTGGAAGTGGCCCGCCTTGCGAGGGACAAGGATCTGGCCCGAAAGGCCCTCTTCAAGACCAAGGCCTCTCTGGAATCCACCCGTCTGCAGTCCAGGGAGGAGCGCAGGATCCTCTCGGGGCTCAAGCGCCGGACCGCCAAAAAACAGAACCAGTTCGAGAAGATCTCCCGTCGGCTCTCGGGCATGGAGCGTCGACTTCTTTCCCTGGGCCAAAGCCGCGCGCTGCGGGAAGCCGAGTTGAAGACCCTCTCCAGTGAGGCCGTGAGTCTCAGGCAGGAGGTGCAGGCGTCACGGCGGGAGATCCGCGCGAAAAAGGCCGAGATCGCCCGGCTTGAGGTTCGTCGCAGGAAGCTCCTCGTCAGCATGGAAAAGAGCGCCCGCTCCTCACGCAAGGCGCTGGCCGTCAAGCTCAGAGCCCTGGAGGCGAAGCGCACCGTACTGACGGGAGAGATCGCCGACCTCGAGAAGCGGCGGGCGAGCCTCAGCGCGGTCATCAAGACCTCCGGCGCCCACACCCAGACCGTGATCTCGGGAGTCGAATTCGTGGACTCGCCCTGGTCCCACCAGCTGGTCGTGACCTTCAAGGGAGGGACCGTGGTGCCCCGGACGCTGCACACCGGTTCGACCCTGACCATTCAACTCCCCTCGGCCTACCTGCGCCACGATCTGCGTCGGAAGATGGACATCTCGGCATACAACGGCCCCATCCTCCAGGTGTCGTCCTGGAACCGGACCGCAAAGACGGCAGGCGAGGCTGTCCTCGTCATTAAAACCCGCGGGATCCGCAAGGCTGAAGTGCGTCGCGCCGACGGGCGGCTGACCGTGCTGGTGCCCAAGACCATCGCCGAGGTCCGCAACTACAGAAAACCGACCCGGACCGTTCACCCCACCCGCGTGGCCGGCTATCTGACCTCTGTGAAGAGCGTGGCGGCACGGCTGCCCGTGGCGCCCAAGGCAAAGCGGTATCGTCCCTACCGGTCCTCCCGCAAGCGCAGCGCGGGCCGGCGGTACTACGGCCGCTTCGTGGACCTGGACTTCAAGGACGCGAACATCCACAACGTCATCCGCCTCGTCGCCGAGGTGTGGGGGCGCAACGTGGTCATCCCCGACGAGGTGAAGGGGACCGTCACCATCAAGCTCACCAACGTCCGCGTGGATCGGGCCTTCGATGTCATCCTCAAGTCCAAGGGCCTCGCCTGGAACTATGAGGGCGGCAACATCATCCGCGTCATCACCAGCGAGCAGCGCAAGAAGGAGATGGAGGAGGCGGAGGCCCGCAACAAGACCAAGGTGCGGCTCATCCAGACCCAGACCAGGCTGATCCCC
>QKIM01000357.1 GCA_003249585.1 Deltaproteobacteria bacterium | reverse complement strand
AACGGCGTCGGGATGGCAGGCCGCGCGCTCACGGGTGAGCAAACGTGGTAGAATGGAGTGCCGCAGGTTCAGTTGCTATCGGAGAGCAGCTTGACCCTGGAGCGCGTCCGTCCATGAGGCATGCACTTCCGTTACTCCTGCTGGTGGTGGGCTGCGCCACCTCGCCCCCGCCCCCCCGCGTGCAGCGCCGCGCCAAAGGTCCGTGGCCTCCGGTGCCCGCCGTCGAAATGCCCACGGGGGACACCTCCATCCCCATTGACTTGCTCCGGGATGTGGCGGACGCCCTCCTCGAGCTTCCCGGCGCCAAGGTGTGTGGCTCAGTGGAGCAACGACCCATCGTAGGCTTGTCCACGGAGTACTGCTCCACGGTCTATGTCGTCGGAGACCGCAACTCCCTCTCCTGGCGCGTGACAGAGCCCACCAAGGGAAACCATGAGAGATGCCGTCCGTCCTTCGCGGTGGAAGATGATGACTATCCTGCCTCGCAGGTGTGGGTCGTGGGGTACGTCCACAACCACCTCTGCGGCTCGCCTCCCTCCTCGAACGACCTCGCCCGATGGCCCCAGGACGCGTTCGACGCCTACGTGGCCATGGCGGAAGTCCGCCTGATTCCGAGCAACGGGCAACCGGGCAACCCGGTTCCCGCAGCCTACAAGAACACGGGTATTGATATGGCCTCGGCCATCGTGGCGGAGCGCCCGGACGGCACGCGCGTCTACTTGCGCTACTTCACCACGGGCGAGGTTGAACAGTGGAGCGATGCAAGGGCCGGCTGGGTCTCCCTTGGCGCCTGCGCCCCACGGCTACCCGACAGCCGCAATCGCCCTCGCCCGCCCCAGTGCAGCCCTGAACCTCTGCATCTGTTGAGAGAATAGGCGCCAGTCATGTGCCGACGGGCAACAAGAAGAGTCTCAGACCCACGCTGGCGTCTCCGGGGTGATAACCCTGTTACCGCGGAGGCTATGACCGAGTGTGGCTTCAGGAGAATGCGATGAACAAGTTGTATGCGCTCGCCGTGCTCACTGCAGTGCTCGCAGGATGTGCCATGCCCGTCGCTGCCAGGAAGAGGCAGATCGAGTGGCCGAGCGAAGCTTCGACTCAGCCCATCGTCCCGCTCACGGAGGCGGGGGCTGCTGTCGCCGCCGCGGCCGCCATCCGCGAAATGGTGAGCCAGAGTCTTGCCGAGGATCCAGACCTGTTCTTGGGCTGCTCCAGCCCCGAGCAGGGCTTGGATGTTGTCGTCTCCAAGGACTTGTCGTCGAGCTTGTACTATGTGTCGATCCTCCAACGCTTCGATCGGTGTAACCCGTGCGGATCTCGCTCTCGGGTGCTCGACGGGAACTACGACTACGCGGTAACCCCCCAAGGCGAGGTGGTGGCCGAAATTCTGCCGCCGGTGTATGAGGATGCGGCCTCCTCTCCCCGCCCAAGCCCGACTCCTGCCGAGCAAACAGCGCCACCTGCCGTTCCGCCCACCCCTACGGGGGGCCGGCCCACGCCGACACCCGCACCGGCCACTGCTCCGCAGCCCGGGGACCCGCCACCCGCCGCCGCGCCCGTGCAGTCACCTCCGCCGGCCGAGCCTCCGGCCGCGCCCTCACCTGCTGCACCAGCACCCATACCCCCTGCGCCAGCAGATTCGCTCAAGGGGGGAGCGACCCCAGCCGCGGGCACTCGGGCCCCTGGCGACGCAGGAACCGCGGCCGACAGCACACAGGTCCCTCAGCGCGTCAGATTGGAAGTGCAGGACATTCATTACGACGGGTGGACCCTCTCGGGACGAGTCCTGATGAGCCCTGTCGCGGGCAGCTTGCGCGTGGACAAACGGCTCGTCAATACCACCACTGTGAATATTGGGTCTATCTGGGATTGCGCTCGCGAAAAACGCTTCTTCTACAGGATTGCTCGTAACATTGCCCCCTTGGCCCGTCCAGAGGATCTCCTGACCCTTGAGCCTGGCTCCTGGTACGGGGGCACGGTGCGCTTCCCCGTGTTCCTCGAGGGCATAACCGAGATGGGGCCGGAGTGCATCGAGGCCGACATTTTTCTCAAATCAGAGTGCGAGCGCGTCGCAAGCCAGCGCATCCGCGCCATGCGCACCCTGGCGCAGACCCCGGATGGGGGGGGAGCGCAAGAGCCACGGCCCACACCGGATGCGGGCTCACCGTGAGGCGGGACACGGCGACGCGCGTCGCTGGCGCCCGGTCCACGCGCTCCTGACGCGGTCAAGGTGTCGGAGGATTCGTTCGCGCCCGTACCCCACTGAAATGGCTGGGAAATACGAGTCCTCTGACTCGACTTTCGCCATTTTTGAGCAGGCAAGCTCGTTCACCGCCCGCCCGAGAGAAAAGGCGCTTCCGATAGACCTCCCAGGAGGTACCTGAGGCAAAGCCAAGGCCCTGTTTCGCCTACGATGGACGAATGACAAGGCTGCGAGGGACATGCGCCCCTCGGGGAGGAGAAACCGGAAGGGCCTGCGCTCGTCCGAAAATGGCGAAGTCGAGTCTAACACCTTTCCGGGCGAGCGAGTGGGCCAGGGAGCCAATTGCGTGCTCAGTATGGCTCTTCGATGATGGGTCCTGGGTCACCACAGGGAGTCGTGCTCAGGACTCGGCGGTCGATAAAGAAACGCCCGCCAGAGCCGGACTCCTTGTAGAAGTAGCCTGAAAGACCAGTTCCCGGTCCCCACGAGCAACAGATAGAGTTGCATACTGGTGGATTGTATGGAGACGTGCAGTTTTCTCCAGACCCGACGAACAGGTAGTTGCTCGGATGCCCGGGGCTGATCGTTTCAGGGGCAGAAGAGCGCACAATGGTTCCATAGGCTTTCTGGAGCCCCGAGCAAGCGCCATACGTTTCGATGCGAATGTCAATGTTGTACCCCGAGAATCGGTAGACCTCTCCCCCAAGGGCAACCCCATACGACGTTCCGGTGTCGTACCCAAAAGAAGAGAGCCGACTGTCTTCTTCCAAGCCATCAACACCACTCAAGCTAGCAGAATCTGGCCCACACGCCAGGGACATCACGATAAAGACGCCTGCAATGCGGTACATACGTCCTCCATGGTCGCAAAATCCGGGAAGAAAGTGTTGCACTGCAGGGGCCCACAGGCACAAGGAAAGTTGGGCTCTTCGGTACTTTCTGTGGGTTGAAGAACATGTCGTCGGGGCGATGGGCACCCATGATGCCAGGGAGAGGCCATGGAGCAAGGCGCATTGCTGATGGTGAGCGCGCGAAACCGCCAGCCAACGCCAGGAGGTGGCTTCCCGGTCATGGACTTCCAGCGAACGGCAAAGTCGGACCTGCCGGACGTGCTCTTCGCCAACCAGGTCGGGTAGACCGGGGAAGTCGCCCTCCCCGACCCCCCACAGATCCGGACGTGCGGAATTCCCGCATCCGGCTCCTCGGCTCATGGCTTCGCTGCAAGCCGCTGCTGCGTCTCGCACCCTCTCCTGCTTCACTATCCGCTGGAGTTTCGTTGAGCCGGTCATAGGGCTCGATGTCCCTGCCGTCTTTCCCTCCCTCGGTTCCATGCTCCGGTGCCCCCTTCCCTCCACAGGGTCCGCTCGGGTGCATTCCCCCGCTTCCTCGATACTACGAGGCACTCCGACTTCCTGACGACCCTCCCGCCCGGCTTCGTTTCCTTCGCCAGCGCGGTACCACCGCCACCCGTTCTTCGCTCCCGGGGAGGCGGGCGCCCATCTCCCTCGGGCCTGGGCTTTTCTCCGGTTGCCCTCCGGCCTCTTGACGTGG
>QKIM01000047.1 GCA_003249585.1 Deltaproteobacteria bacterium | reverse complement strand
CTGGAACCGATACCTCAACTCGCTGCTCAGGATCATGCTCCGCCGTGGGCGCATCACCCGGGAGGAGTACGAGGCCGGCATCCTCGAGGAGATCGTCTTCGACCATACGAACTTCGAGGGGAAGTACGCATGTATGAGGAAGATTCGACGGTTTCGGGGACGGTAGGTGGCAGGAAAAGAGCGCCGCCCCTGTTGCGAAATCAGTGAACGGGGGGGGAGTCCGAGGGAATGTACCGGGTGACCACCTGAAGGTGATCGACTTTGAGCTCCCTGGTGAGCTTGTGGTGAGGGATCAGCCACTCCTTCATGATCTTGCGCAGGGTGACAGGGGGAGACGTGTGGATGGTCCCGATGAGGAGCTGGGTGGGCTTCTCGTCTCCCGTGAGCGTGATGAGGGTCAGGCAGGTGTGTCCGGTCGCTCCTCGGGAGGTCTCGTGCACAATGGCCTCGCTCCAGCTCTCGATACAGTGGCGGCAGATGAAGGTAGCGATTCCCTCCTGGGAGATTATGCAGATAAAGGAGGGGCCCACATAGACCCCTGGCGGCAGATAGCTTCCAGTCCTGGTGCGGAACTGCTGCCGCTGGGAGGCATAGTGTCCGAGGAGGACCCAGATAGAGGTCGTCGAAAAATGAAAGAAGATGGAGAGCGGCAGGTACTCTAGGTTCTGCTGGGCGTGGCTCCCGGCGTGGAGCATCAGAGTGGCCTTGATGGCACCAAAGAGGAGCACCACCAGAAAGAAAAGCAGGCCGACCAGACGGGCGGAGCGCTTCTCAAGGGTGAAAAAGCGCACCTGATCCGAGGGCTGGAGTTTGTCCACGATAGGTGCTGGGAGTTTGCCAATGGGGAGATCTATGTAGCAGCGGGTCGACATGGGTTCGTATACCCCATGAAATACCACAGATGTCGCCTGGATGGTAGCACAAGATTTTTCTCCAGGAGGCTGGAGTCTCAATATTCAGGAAAATTCGATTGATAGAGGAAGGCAGGGACGAGAATGTGAAAAAAATACCCCCCCCTCAGCGCAGATTCGCCTCCTTGAGGAACGATCGCACCTTCTCTTGTGTGTTCTTGAGTTTTTCGCGCAGCTTCATATAGACCAGTTTTCGGGCGAGCTTCTTTTCCTTTTTGAACTTTTTCTCTTTTTTCTTGGGTGCCGAGATCCGTTCCGAGTGTTTTGCGGAGAAGGAGTAGAACGCGACCAGTTTCAGCGCCGGCACGGTGACCGTGAGATGCATGGTGATTTGCACCCCGATGTGATTGGGGCTGGCGGGCAGTTCCTTGTGGGCGGTACGCCACTGGATCAGGATCTCTTCCGGGGCAGATGATTTCGCCGCTTTGAGCGCGACCTGGTCGACGCTCCTCATAACGCGCCCCTCCACCTGGGTCTTCTGTGCATCGAGGACGCGGTCCTGCACCGTGAAGCCCCTGCGACGCCCGAGGACGCGCAGGAAGGCTCTGGGGGTCAGACGGGGCAGGGGGATGGAGGTGGCCGTGTTCAGTGCGGCCTTGCCGAGAATTCCCGTCCACCCAAGGTCGAAAATGACCACACGGTAGGGGGCGCCTGTGGCTTTTCGGCGCAGGAGCTCTACGAGGGGTTTCAGATCCTTCGTTGTCGAAACTGTGGTGAAGGCCTGAGCTGTATTGGGGCCAGCCAGTTCCAGCAGCCGTGATCGTGCCTCGTGGTGGCGGGCAGTGTATCGGTTGTCGCTTGACCCCAGGACGTTGAGATAGGCGGCTACGCTTCGCCCAGGGTTTTGGGCACGCATGAAGAACGCACCGGCCAGCATGAGATCTCCCTGATTTTCGGCCGCGACGGCCGTGTGCCAGGAGGCCTGGATTTGGGTTCTGCCCATCTTCAGGAGGTGGAAATGGGCCTGATTGTATTTGCGCCTGGAAAGTGCAAAGTTGACGACCTCCTGAAGGTAAGAGGCTTTCGGTAGCCCAGATTTTTCAAAGAAGTACACCGCGTTGGGGTACTGTTCCCCCCCAAGACAGGCACGGGCGATGATGGGGTAGAAGTCCCCGGGCCGCTTCCCGGCGAGCTCGAAATAGGGGCCTGCCTGAAAGTACGCCTTCAACTCCATCATACGCTGTGCAAGCCGCAGGTACACGTGCTTCGTCGGTGCGCCCGCCTTGCGGTACCACTCGAGGGAACGCTTGTAGCGCTTTTCGGCGAAGAGCTTGTCTCCCATGGCTTTGTAGGTCGCCTTTATCTCTGCCTCGGCTCCTGCCAGCCCGAAGAAATGGAGCGCATTGCTGACGTCACCACGGGCGCGGCTTGCTCTGCCGATCTTGAGATAGATGAGCCTGATCCGGTCTTTCGCTCCCGCTTTCTTTAGATATTCCAAGGCGCTGTCGTTCTCTCCATCTGCTTCGAACCGCCCCGCGATCTTGAGATAGATGGTGTTCACCTTTTCCCGGGCTCCGGCGAGATCCAGGTACTTCGCGGCACGATCCAGGTCCCCCTTCTCGAGGTAGGCGTCTCCCACCTTTGCATAGCATGCTTTTTGAGAATCCCTGTCTTGTGAACCGCAGAAGGTCGTGGCCTTGTGGTACTGGTTCTTCTTCAGATAGGTCTCCACAGTGGGACCGCAGGAGATGAGAGCTGTGGCGGCGGCAAGGAGCAGATGGATCCGCATGAGAATTCCTCCGGGAATCCCTCATTTTACGCGTAAAGGGGAGGGGGGGTCAAGCCCCATGGCGTCAAGAGCGTGTGGGCACAGGCAGGCATGTTCCCCCGTGCGTCGGCCTGTGGTATGCTCCGGGCCGAGGCGCGTCCTCGATACCCGGCAGGCGCCGGGGGAAGGAGCATCATGGCTGTCGAATATGTGCTCGAAACCACTGGTCTGTCCAAAAGATACGGGCGGCTTCATGCCGTCAGCGGACTGGGGCTTGCCATCTCCAAGGGGACTGTTTTCGGGCTGCTCGGCCCCAACGGGAGCGGAAAAACCACGACCCTGGGGATGGTGCTTGGGGTGACCATCCCGACAGCGGGGAGCTTCCGCTGGTTCGGGCAGGGCAGCGACGCAAAAGAGCGCCGCAGGATAGGCGCCATCCTGGAGAAGCCCAACTTCTATCCCCACCTCTCGGCGCAGAAGAACCTTGAGATCGTCTCCATGATCAAGGGGGTGTCTCGAGAGCGGATCCGGGTTGTGCTCGAGCGGGTCAATCTCTATGACCGGCGCAACGACAAGTTCAGGACCTACTCCCTGGGAATGAAGCAGCGCCTCGCCATCGCTTCGGCGCTACTGGCCGATCCGGAGGTGCTGGTCCTGGATGAGCCCACCAACGGTCTCGATCCCCAGGGCATCGCAGAGATCCGCACCCTGGTCCGTGAGATCGCGGCTACCGGGAAGACCATCATCCTCGCCTCCCATCTGCTGGACGAGGTGCAAAAGGTCTGTACGGACTTCGCCATCCTGGCCAGGGGGAAACTCATCCACCAGGGCAGGGTCGATGACGACTTCTCGGAGAGGGTGACCGTCAGGATCTCCGCTGTGGAAGGTGCGCCTCTCGAAGAGGCGCTCCGGGCTTTCAAGGGGTTTGAGTCTCTCGAGGCCGATGGCGGACAGATCCTCGCCGCCTTCCAGCCGGGGATCTCCATGGATGCCTTTGGGCGCCACCTCCTGGAGCGCGGGGTGCCTCTGACGCATCTGTCGGTGGTGAAAAAGAACCTGGAGGAGCAGTTCCTCGAGATCGTGGAGAAGAACCGATGATCCAGCTCCTGCGCATTGAATTCTACAAGTTGCGTCAC
>QKIM01000111.1 GCA_003249585.1 Deltaproteobacteria bacterium | reverse complement strand
GCAGCCACGAGGCTCATCGGGAGTTATGTCCCGAAGGTCCGCACGGACGTGGCAGATCTGGGGACCGTGTGCCACCCCAAGGTGGCCGGCGCGCTGCGGGAGCGGTTCCACGGTCCGCTGCTCCTGGCCCTGTCGGGCAGTGACCTCGACCAAAAGATCTCCTGCCTCAAAGCGCTCGGAAAGATCCCGCTGTATCTGCACCTTCGGGGGAGTGTCTCCGACGCCCTCTTTGCTGGGCTCCCCGACCCTGGGGTGCTATGGGGACTGAGCCTCGCCTCGGCGACAGTCTCGGAAAGCGGATTGCAGGCACTGCGCCGGTACACCGCCCTGCGCTACCTGGATCTGTCGCAGGTTTCCGCCACGGACGCTACCGTCACCGCTCTTGCCCCATTGACCTCTCTGGAGGTGCTGCGAATGGCCGGCACAAAAGTGACCTCCCGATCGCTGGCTCATCTGGGCCGGCACGTGACACTTCGTGAGCTGGACCTCTCTGGGACGAGGGCACTGGCAGACGGCATGGCGCCGCTGGGCGGCCTTGGGGCATTGACGCGCCTCTCCCTGCGCTACACGGATGCGGCCGACAGTCACGGTCGGATCCTTGGCTCTCTCGGAGGGCTGAAGGTGCTCGACCTGGCCTACGCCAAGGAGTTCTCGGACAAAGGCGTTACGCATCTGTCCGGACTCAGGCAGCTTGGGTGGCTCGACCTCGAGGGCACCAGAGTCACGGAGTGGGGGGTTGCCGAGATCGCCAGAATCAAGACACTCAGGGTGCTGAGTCTCAAGTTCACAGCTCTCGCCATCGAGGCGTTGGATTCTTTGGGGCGATTGCCCCGTCTGGAGTACCTGTATCTGGACAGCACGGGATTCAAGGATGCCGATATGGATGTCATCGCCGGGTATCGGGCACTCAAGGGGCTGTCTCTCAAGGGAACGGTCATCTCGGACAAGGGCGTGAAGCGGTTGACGCGTCTTGGCGGGTTGCGGGAGCTGGATCTCGCCGATTCCGCCATCTCTGACAAGGGGCTCGGGCACCTCGCCGCCTTCAAGAAACTCCAGCGGCTGGTCCTGGCCAAAACCACGGTATCGGGGGCAGGGCTCACCGCCATCACCACCATGGGGGACCTCAGGGAGCTGGATCTCTCCCGCTGTGTCCTGGATGACAGTGCAATCCCGACCTTGGCAAGGCTGCAGGGGCTCCGGCGCCTTGTCATCGACGACACGGCGGTCACCGGCGCGCGCTTGCGGGAGCTCGCGCGGCTCAAATATCTGCGCACCCTGTCCATGAACAACACGCAGATCACCGATATCCAGCTCCTGGAGTTCAAGCATCTCCCGCTCAAGCGGCTCTACCTCGACACGGCCACTGTGACCTGTACCGGAGTGCGGACGCTCAGTTCCGTCCTCCCCAGGCTCATCATCATCGCGGCCTGCAAGGAGGAAGACGCCCCCGGAAAGACCGCTCCGCGCAAGAAAGGGAAGGCCCGATGATCCCGCTTCTGCTCCTTGGCCTCGCCACCGTCCTGACACTCCCCTCACCGGCGCCCCAGTGGAAGGAGCGCGCAAGGTTCCAAAGGGAGATCATGGGGATTTCCATCAAGGGGGAGGCGATCTGGATGACGGATCTTCGGACAGGGGATCTGGTCCTGGGGGATCTGGCCACGGGGCGAGAGGTCAAAAGCCGCAAGACCGCGGCGACTGTGCCTACAGGGATCACACGAATGGGAGCGAATCTCTATTATGCCGCCCGCAGGCAGGCGTTTCTCTACCGTCTGACACCGGGGCAAAAGGACGCGCCTTCCCCGATTCCATATTATGAACGCTGGGCCCATGGTCTGGCCAGCGACCAGAAGGTGCTGTTCGTCGTGGACGCCCGGGGAGAGAAGATCCACACCGTGGATCCCGAGGACGGGACCACCATCCGGTCCTTCCCCGCCCCGGACACCGGCATATGGGGCATCGCGGCCGGGGCCGGGACCCTCTTTGTCTCGAGCTTCATCCACAACACAGTCTACGTGCTTGATCCTGCCACAGGATGGGTGCTTCGCTCCTTTCCTGCGCCCCCGGGGCACATCTCGGCGCTCGCCTGGGACAACGGCCGGCTCTACGCCGCGGATCAGGCCACCGGAAAGATATTCATGCTCGAGGCCCCTTCAGACATGAAGATGGTGGAGGACATGCCCCGTACGGTACGCGCCCAGTACCGTGTGGTGTATGCTCCCGTGGGCCGGGGCCGGGTCCGGGATCTCGACATCTACCTCGCGGTGCCTCCCGAGCTGCCGGGGCAGAAGATCCTCGGGGCGCTGTCCTTCTCTCCCACACCGACGAACTTTCTGACGGACAGGTGGGGGCAGCGGGTGGCCCGCTTTCACTACGACGAGCTGGCGGAAGATCGCACGGTCAGTGTCATGTGGAAGGGCGCCTTCAGGCTCACGAGGGTCCGGTTTCAGTTAAGGGATCTCCCCGTTGACGGAGCGCCGGACATGGCCGCCTATCTGGCCGACGACGGCAAATACGACCTGGCCTCCCCGACCGTCACGGCGCTCTCGGCGAAGCTCGGCGGGACGACCCCCTACAGCAGGGCCCTGGCCGCCTATCGGTATCTCACGGGAGTGATCCGCTACGACCGCACCGGCGGATGGAACAACGCCGCACGTGTACTTCTCAGGGGGACCGGGAGCTGCAGCGAGTATACCTTCGCCCTGGTTGCCCTGCTGCGCAAGGCGAAGGTGCCGGCACGATACGTTGGGGCCATCGCAGAGCGGGGCGGCACCTGGTCTTTCGACGATGTCTACCATCGGTGGGCCCAGGCATGGCTGCCGGGATTCGGCTGGGTTCCCATGGATGCAAACGCCGGGACCGGCGGTACGCCAGCCAGCCAGGGCATGGCTTTTGGGGGGAGGAGCAACAGGCACATCGTCACCACCATAGGTGGCGGATCCTCCCGATACCTCGGCTGGAATTACAATCACAACGCCACCTATCGCTCGGAGGGAGGGCTCCGACTCCACGAGACCTCGTACGCCCAAATGGTCACGCAGAAGAATGCCACCGATACCCCGGGCTGTGTCGTGACCCAGAGCCCCAAACCTGCGGTGCGCATAGATCCCCGGAACATATCGACGGTCCCTGTCATGGCCCTGCCTGGCCCAATGGCCGGGCATCCGGCAGGGAACACCCAGCCCCTCCTGAAACCATCCGGTACGAAAAACGCATGCCGCCCGCAGACCTCGCCAGGGCTCCTCATGTACCTCGTCTGGGGGGCGCTCATGATGTTCGGTGGGGTCGCGCTGGGGCTTCTGTGGGCGTCACGTAAGGGCCGGCCTAAAAAAAACAGGCCCTAAGCGGAACTGTTTTGATATATTCTTCGTCCCATACTATCCGAGGAGGATTTATGAGACAGATGATTATATTGATATCCCTTGTAAATCTTGCCGCATGTGGGCAACGTGAGAACACCGTGACCACTCCTGCCGATCCCGGGGGAGGGTTCCCGTTCTCCGCAAAGACCACGGCTCCCGCCGCGACGGCCCGAGGACATTTGTCCCTCCTCAATGCGCAGATACTCACCGCCTACCACAACCCGGCGCTCAAGGTCTACGGCCACGACCTGCGGATCGCCGGGGCGGAGCTGCTCAAGGCCTCGGCACGGCAGAACCCCCAGGTCTCCTTTGAAATAGAGGATTTTTTCGGATCCGGGGAGCGCCGGTACTTCGGCGCGGCGCAGGCGACGCTCACTCTCTCCTACACCTTCGAGCTT
>QKIM01000197.1 GCA_003249585.1 Deltaproteobacteria bacterium | reverse complement strand
TCACAAACTCAAGTACCGAATGGACGCACCGCTTGCAACCTGCCCTTGCGCAAGGGCAGGTTGTAAGCTCTTATCCCACTCTCCAGAACCATCTCTGGAGCCCCTATCGGAAATTACAGAACGAACGTTACACTAGCGTTCAAGAACGGACTCCTGACGAATGGTGAGGTGTGGATGGAGATGATCGCCGCCCGCAACCTGACCTCCCACACCTACAACCCCGCCATCGTCGAGCGTATCGCCAGCGACATCGAGCAGCGGTATCATCCTGCATTTCAAAAACTGAAAGAGACCTTCGACGCCATCAAATCGCGGGAGCCGGCCCAATGAGCCACGGACTGTCCGAGGAGACCGTCGCGAAGATCCAGGCTGTCCTCGCGCGGGAGGAGGGAATCGAAAAAGCCGTTCTCTACGGTTCTCGGGCCAAGGGTACCCACTCTCCGGGTTCCGACATCGATCTGACCCTGATGGGGGAGAGCCTGACGCTGGGGGATTTGGAGCGGCTCATCGTGGACCTCGACGATCTCCTCCTGCCCTTTTTCATTGACCTCTCCCTCTTCCATCTCATTCAGAACCCGGCACTGCGGGAACACATCGGGCGAGCAGGTGTCGTGCTCTACGAGCGGCGTTGACATCGTAGCCGGGCCCAGGACCACCTGGCGCTCATTCCTGTGGAGGCAGGGGCAGGGAGCACGACCCGGACCACTGGCCAAACAGCGCAATATCGATGCTCAACAGGGGAGCATTCTTCCATCTTGTACCCGCGTGCGGACCGACAAGTCCATGTATGGGGGGGCAGGACTCGTCCTGCCCGTACGGGAATACCGAGGCGCGCCTGCATGGGGCATGTTCACCAGGTCCCGGTCAATGGGTCGCCAGGGCGCCCGTGTCGGTGAATTCCACCTTGCTCCCCTTGGAGAAGCGCTTTCCATCGATGGTCGTGTCGGCGGCCACATAGCCGTAGCGCAGCCGGCCATTGGGATGGAACCCCAGGTCGTGGCTGAAATAGTTGAACCGCGGCGCGAATTCCAGGAGACGTCCCCCCACGGTGACCTTCTGGTTCGCCGCGAGCTGCAGGCCCTCCAGGCGTCCCGAGGGGAAAAAGGAGAGGTTGGCGTCTTTTCGCCCCGTGGAGGTCTTGTAGGCGATGGTCCCGCCTGGAGTGCTGAAGGTGATGTCCCGGGTGGGATATCCGAAGGTGATCTGGCCGCGCTCGGAGAAGGTGATGTACTTTCGGAAGGTGATGGTGTGGCCGCCGACCGTGACGGGATCGGCCTTGAGGAGGTTTTCGATGTTCCACACGGTCTCCGTGTACTTGTGAAAGTAGACCTTCCCCTTCACCCGGAAGAGCCTGCCCCCTGTGTAAAGGTCCACGGGCTTCGGGAAATCGACGGTGTGAAACTTCTGGGAGGTCTCGATGCCGCGGCCCAGGTGCTTCACGTCACTGAAGAAAGTGGTCGTCTTCTTCGGGGCGGGTCGGGAGTAGTCGGGTATTGTGACGATCTTCCCCCGGGGGAGGACCATCCTGCCCAGCTCGGAAAACTGGACATGGTCCCCCTTCTTGAAGAGGCGTCCGTCGATGGTGGTGGCCTGGGCCAGGTAGCCGCCCTTGAGCCTGCCGTCAGCATAGAACTGGAGATCGCCGCCGCACCCGCACTGGTGGGCGAAGGTGTAGCTCTTGCCGCCCACGACGAGGGTGTGGTCATCGTAGATGTGGATGTCCGAGACGTTCCCGTTTGGGTAAAAGAACATCTTCGCGCTCATCCCCTTGGGCGTCGTGCTCCGGTATCTGACGGTGTATTTCCCCACGGTGAAGACCGCGTCCCTGGCGCCGATGCCGAAGGTGACCCGTCCCTTGTTGTCAAAGGAGATCCAGCTGCGGAAGGTGACGTTCCGGCCACCGCGGTGGAAGGTGGCGGTGTTCTGGAGGCTGAAGATGGACGAGACGGTGCCCGTGTCCTTGTGGAAGGTGACGGTCCCTTTGGCCTGGAGCAGCGTCCCCCTGATGGAGATGTTCACCGGGGAGTCGAAGGTCAGGCTCCGCCCGTCGGGGTTCACCTTGGAAGCCGACTTCTTGAGATCCGTGTAGGTTGTGTCCTTGACCAGCGCCGCGCGCGCCGGCAGAGCGGATGACTCGAGGATAACGAGCAGAGCGAGGATGGAAGTGTGCATGGGGCCTCCTTGGGGCTATTGTGGCCTATTGTACCAGAAACCACCCCTCCTCTGTACGTTCCATTCAGGGCCCCTGTTCAACGGGGCCCCCGTGGATTTCCTGTCGTTGTCGTCCGGGAGGGTCAGGAGGGGTCCGCCAGGCGGCCGAGGAAGAGGATGGTGCCGGTCACGTTGTCGCGCACCATGAAGATGAAGGGGCGGTCGAGGGTGACGGCGGCGGGGACGCTGGTGATGCCTTCCACCACGGCCGTGGCGGCGGCGGCCTCGGTGCCGCGCTCGTTCACGGCCACGAAAGCCTTGTGCAGGATGTCGGTGATGACGAGGTCCGTGGTGCCGTTGACGCCGGAGAAGTCGGCTTCGCCGGGGTTGAAGGGGGCGCTCAGTCCGAGGTCCTGGAAGAGGGCCTTGAGCGGCAGCCGGTGCTCGAAGGTGAACTTGGGCATGGTGAACTGCATGTACATGGGCTGCATGGCGTCTACGATGGAGGTGAGCATGCTGGCGTCCAGGGTCTGCTCGAAGGACTCCAAAGTGCCGGCGTCGGGGGCGATGATGAGCATGGAGACCGTCTCGCCCTTGTAGGGGATGGCCACAGCCTCGTACCCGGTTCCCTGGTAGTAGGGGAGGGTGAGGTCCTGGTGCATCATGTCCACCACGACGGTGCCCCCGCTGTCACGCTGGAAGTCGCCGGGGCTGGTGTTGTCCGAGTCGAAGAGGTCGAGCCACTCGCCGAAGAAGTAGATGGCGTTGGTGAGCACCAGGCGGGTGGACGAGGAGATGGCGCCCTCGGGGATGAGGTCCTGGATGCGGTCCTCGGTCTGCTCCTCCACCCACTCGTTGATGGTGACGCGGGCGGCCTCGGGATCCGTCTCGAAATCCAGCAGGTTCAGCCCCGAGCCGTAGTTGAGGGCAAGGGTGTCCAGATAGTCGGGTTCGAAATGGTAGCCCGTCTGTCCCCAGATGGCGTTGGCGAGGTGGAGCCTGAACTCCGAGGCATCTCCCGTGCCCCGGGAGGTGAGATCCAGGTCCATGGCGTTGAAGGCCTGGTGCAGGGCGGGCTCCGAGAGGGTGTAGTGGAGTACGTCGGCCAGCTCCGTCTGTGTGGTGCCCTCGGCGCCTGCGAAGGTCATGGCCATGGCGATGGAGATGGAGTAGGGGCTGTAGAAGAAGTTGCCCTCGGAGGTATCGGCCACGGCGCCGTAGAGATCGAGGGCGAAGGTGGTGTTGCCCTCCACCAGCTCCAGGGTCTGGGCCGAGGTGACCGTGGGAGAGGTGTTGCGCTCCAGATCCGATTTGGCCTGTTCAAAGGAGACGGGATCGTGCCGGGCGTCGTCGTCACCTGAGCAGCCAAAGAAAAGAAAAGATAGTAAAAATATTGGGGTGATAAAATTTGGGCGTCGCATGCAGGCCTCCAGACCCCCGCTCCGGGCGGGGAGGGCAGTGGGGATAATTATTACTTGCGCAAAATCGGTTCGGATGCAAGAGTATTTCTAGACTTTCGCAACGAAGGGGGGCGCTCAGCCTCCGGAGACGCGCCTGCAAAAAGAGGTGAGGGACCGCACCGCAGGCCCAGGGGCGCATCGCCGGGGCAAACTGAGGATGAGAAATACCCGCGGGGACCATGGGCGGATATGGTACAATACCGCTGCGGTGTGCCACCGCACAGGAGGTTCCCATGCGCACCATTCGTTTTTGGTCCCTTTCGCTGCTCACCATCCTCCCCCTCGTGGCCTGTACGCCCGCGGGCTCGGGGAACACCACACCCCCCGGTGAAGAGCCTCCTCAGGCCGGTCCGGCCCCCGAGGAGCAGCCGCGGGAATCCCAGCCACCGCCCCTGCCCTCGAGCAGCACCTCGGATCCTGGCATCGGCGCGAGCTCCTTCTCCAGCAGCCCCGCAGCCACCTCTTCCGGGGACGCCGTGCCCCAGGCCGAGATGGACAACTTCATCAAGGGGATGATCAAGGGCGGGCTCCAGAGCAGGCCCAACGTCCTCAAATCCGGGACCTTTTCGGCCTACAACGTGTACCGGGACGGTCAGGCTGACGGGGTGGTCTTCGAGTACGTCTTCGACCGAAAGGTGACCCTCCCGGCGACGGGCAACGCGGCCGCCGTGCGCGCGTCCCTGGTCAAGGGCCTGCACGCCAAGAAGGTCATGCAGAGCATGGGGCGCTACATGAAGGCGGGGCTCTATCTGCGGTACCGGTATCTGCGCAGCGACCTCTCCGCCCTCATCGACCTCAAGATCACCTACGACGACATGAAATAGGCGCTCCCGCCGGACGTCGCGGTTTGGGGCTGGAACCCAGAAGGGCGGATGCGGCGTCTTCCCTTTGCGTGAACAGGTGGGCATTGGGCGGCTTTATGGGGGCTGTTTTTTCACCAAAATGCCCCCAGGAGCTCCGTGGGGGCCCGTGGCGGGGTTTTTCACAGGACCCTTTGTTTCAATAAACCCCCCTCCTGTCGTGGCTCCTCCCAGGTGCACTCCGTGAGCCCCCAGGGGCCAAAAAATGGCCGGGTCCATTCTATGAAAAATGCAATAGAATCAGTGTGTAGCAGGGCAGAGACTGGCGAATTTCGAGGGGTCAGCGGCGGCGGGGGGCGGGGGATTTGGGGGGCGGCGTGGTGCTCGTGAAGAGCGCCGCTACGGGCCCGAACATGAGGATGAGGATGAGGATCATGGTGGTCACCACCACCCACGCGGCGTGAGCCACAACGTGGGGCCCGGCGTTTACCGCGCCCAGGAAGGTGAAGGCCGAGAGGGCGGTGAAGGTCACCACGGCCACAAAGAGGCGGGTCCTGAAGCTCGAGGGGCTGCCCAGTCCGAGGAGCAGGCGAAGCCCGATGGTCTCCGCCGTGAGGAGGCCCAGGAGCTTCGCCACGGGGATCACAGGATAGGAGAGGGGCAGGAAGTAGCCGCCCGCGGCCTCGTAGATGTCGCTGCGGGTACCGGACCAGATGATGAAGGCGGCTCCGAGGAGCCACAGCAGGAGGAGCAGTTTTTTCATGGGCTATTTGAACAGGGAGGGCCTGGTCGAGTAGAAGAAGTGGTAGATGAGCAGGGGCTTGTCCGTGCCGAGCGTGAGCTTTTGACGGACGCCGTTGAGCGGAACGTCGGGTGTGAGCAGGTCCACGGCGGCCAGAGAGGTCAGCAGCCCCGCCGTACTCACCTTGAGGCCCTTGCGCAGGGAGGTCCAGATCTTGAAGGTCCTGCACTGCAGCCCGCAGACTGCGGGCCAGGAGACCGTGGTCCCCTTGACCAGGGCGTTGCGTGCCTCAAGGAGCTTGAAGAAGCGGCGGTGGTAGGTGGTCTTCATCTTGTTCTGGGCGGCCTCGAAGGCCTGGAGGGTTTTCAGGCGTGCCCGGCCCTTGGCGATGGCCTTCCTGTCGCCCAGGGAGCCCACCAGGGCGAGCCACGCCGAGAGGTAACGCTCCGAGGTCGGTTCCAGTTCGTGGGCCTTGCGGAAGAAGCCGCGAGCCTTGTCGAACTTGCCGGAGCGCTGCCAGTAGAGGCCCCAGCCGTAGTAGAAGGCCGAGTGCGCCGCGTTGCGGGCCTTGGCGTAGGAGAGATAGGTGTGTCCGGAGCGTGTGCGTCCGGTCTCCAGGTTCAGGATGCCCAGATCCGTGAGGATGGGGATGGAGGTGGGATCGAGCTTCACCAGGCGCTCCAGGAGCAGTCGCGCGTCCACGAGCTTGCGCTGGGAGCGCAGGAAATCGGCCTTCATGAACAGGAGGGGGACCGAGGCGGGGTGTCTGCGGAGCGCCTTGTCCAGGGCGGTCCGTGTGCGGGCGGGATCACCGAAGACCTTGACGATGTTCACCTGGAGCTCGCTCACCGACTCGGGGATCTTGCTGCCGTACTGCTTCACCGCCTGGTTCAGGAAATAGTCGGCCAGATCCGGGTGCCTGGCCTTCCATGCGAAGACCGCCAGGTTCTCTGCCAGACTGCCCTTGTACTTGAAGTTGGAGAAGATCTCCTCGACCGTGAAGATGATGCCCGTGAGGAAATCGGGAAAGAGCCAGGAGGAGAGGAGCCAGGGATCGCGCCTGACCAGGGCGGACAGAAACTTCTCCCCCTCGGCGGCGTGACCTGTCTTTGCGGCCATGTAGGCCGCCGTGGCCAGATAGTGGGGGAGCGAGCCGCCCAGGGAGATGGCGTTCTTCACCAGCTTGTAGCCGTTCTTGGGGAACCCCTGATCGAAGTAGGTCCGGCCGCACCAGTAGTGGAAGGTGTGGTCCCGCTGGGGAGGGGCCGGGTTGTTCATGCACAGCTTGAGCGCGCTGGCGTGGTCCCCCGTGAGACGGGCGGTGAGCAGGATGAGGGTGTACAGCTTGGGGTTGCGAGTCTCTTTGATGGAGGCCGTGAAGAATTCTCCACCGGCACCATACTGACCTGAGAAGATGCTGCGGGCGCCGGCGATGACGTTCTTGCGCATGCGCAGCTCGGCGGACTCCAGGTTACCGAAGGCAGGGGCGCTCAGGGTAGCGAGGAGCGCCCACAGAGGCAGCGAATGTTTCATGGGATGACTTCCAGGGCGGGGGGCATGCGCAGGGGGCGCGACAGCGTCGGCCTCGGGTGACGGGCCTTGGATTGCACCGGCGGTGAGACGTAGATGACACCCTCGTCGGTGGCGAAGCGCAGGCGGAAGAGGCTGAGATAGCTTCCCCCCAGCAGGGCCTCCACCACCTTTCCGGTCTCCCGCTCCAGCTCGCTGAAGAAGGTGTCGGGCATGATCGTGGTGGTGACGTCGGTGATCAGGGAGTGGTCGGGGGCGTCCTCGAAGGCCACGGAGGAGAGCTCGGTGACCTGGGCATCGAAGGTGCCGTTGACCGTGAACATCTCCTCGGTCCCCAGGTCGGGCCGGCCGTCCATGCCCCCCAGAAGGTTGAGGAAGGACTGGGAGACCACCATGTAGGTGGCGCCCGTGTCCAGGAGGGCGAGGACCCGCTCCCCCTCGATATCCAGCCACACCAGGTGGCGGGTGGCGCCGACGTCGAGGATATCACCGTCGGTGGCGCGGTATCGACCGCCGCCCTTGAGCATGAAGGTGACCGCGGCGTCCGCGGTGTCGAGCTGGGGAAATTCGTCGTACAGGGTGATGGTCGTGTTCGGGTAGTCGATCTCCCAGTTGAAGTTGATCAGGATCGACGCCCCGAGGATGCCCGCGATGGGCGCCGTGTCGGGGAGCCAGTCCTCGTAGATCATGGGGAGCTCGGGGAAGCGCAGTCCCAGCGCAGAGACGTCACGGTCGTAGATGCCGGCGCTCTCGGGGTAGATGCCCACATCGGCGAGGTTCACGGGGCTCCCCGTGTCTACCACGAAGCGCTCCGTGGTGGAGGCGGTGGCCATGTCCACCGTGACCTCGGGGGTGAGGGAGCCCATGGTGAAGGGCACGGCCGTCCCGGTCTCGCCCTCCCACTTGAGGGTGTCGGCCGCGTCGTCGCAGGCGACGAGGGAGAGGAGCACAGAGATAAAGAGGAAGTTTCTCACGATACCTCGGCTACTCCACCATGCCGATGACGTTGCGGCGCTGCTTGGCCACGAGGAAGGCCTTCTTGATGTCCTCGTAGGTGCGACGGTCCTTGGGGAGCCCCACGAGGTGCAGCTCGGGGGTGGTGGTGTCCTGGGTGTAGAGGGTGACCTGGCTGACGCCGAGGATGCGGTCCAGGAGGGACTGGGTGTACTTGATGTCGCGGATGCGCCACATCTCCATGTTGTTGACGGTCTTGGAGAGGATGCCCTCCTCGAATTCCAGGTTCAGGTTGGTGATCTTGTAGCGCTCGTTCTTGCGCTTGAGGCGGATCCAGGTGAACATCACCAGCCCGACGGCGGAGACGCCCAGGCCTCCGGGGACGGAGAACTTGGCACCCGGCCAGCCCTTGACCAGCAGGAAGATCATGATGGCCAGCCCCAGTCCCATGATGAGGAAGGACTTGACGATGAAGCCGAAGTCGGCCTGCCACTTGGGGCATCCTTCCCAGATGAGCTTCTCCTCGGGGAGCTTGTCTTCGGGGGTCGTTGCATCGGGGACGAGGGGGTTGTCGAGTTCGCTCATGTGGTTTTCACTCCTTGGCCGCCCTTGCGCGCCAGATGGTCGCGCAGGCGGGCTCTGATCATGTTGCGTCGGGACGCCGACAGGGTGACCCGGGTGGGCATGCCGCCGCCCAGCTCGAAGAGCTCCACGAAGTCCAGTCCCGAGTCGTAGGCCGCGGCCACGGTGATGTTGCCCGAGAACTCGATCATGGCGACTTTTGCCCGCTGCTGCCCCAGAAGAAGCAGCTCTGTCTTGTCGAAGGCGGTATCCTGCTCCACAAAAATATAGGCAATCTCCCGTTCGATTTCAAACTTTTCCGCCAGCTCGGCCGATTTCTCCGCCAGGGGGATGAAGTCCCGGGCCATGGCGCGGATCTCCTCCCACCAATGGGAGGGCTCGCCCTCGTGAGCCGCCAGCAGGTGGTTGATGATGGCCCGCTTGAGGTGTTCGTCGCGGAAATTGGCGCGCAGGGCGTAGTCCATGGTGCGGGCCGGCTCCCCGGGGATGAAGGTCCGGGCGTCCACGGCCACGGCGTCGCGATCGGCGCCGGGGTAGGGTTCGTGGCCCCCCGTGATCCACTTGGCGGCGCTCATGAGGCCGTCGAGATCCAGGTGACACAGGATGGTGTCCACGGGGCCCGTGGAGGCCACCAGCTCCGGGGTGATCATCTCCGGGCAGGCGGGGTGTTCGGCCTTGGTGGCCAGGTGGAACCGCGGATCCGTCTCATAGTATTCGTGGAAGATGTGGTCGTGATGATCCACCCAGGCCGCCAGCCGGGCCCCCAGAGCGTCGATGAAGGGGCCCGTCATCTCCTCGTAGCTGGGCTTGAGGCCGTGGGCCGAGAAGGCGATGTCCAGGACGACGACACGCCCCTGAAGGGAGTCGGGGTCCGGGAGTTTCTTGGGGGAACTGAAATGGAGATAGGGGATCATTAAGGAAAGGCGGAGGCGCTCGGACGGGGGAGGGAGGCTTACTGGACCACGTAGGGGATGGTCGTGTTGCCTGCGCCCCAGAAGGAGAGCTCGGGATACTCGTGGACGAGGGTGCCGGCCCCAGTGTCGACATCCATCACGATGTACTCGCCGCTGCTGGTGAAACCATATACCTTATCGCCCCAGTAGCCAAGGGCGAAGATCCTCTGGAAGCCAGTCTGCCCGATGAGCCGGGCGTCGCCGGTCTCTGGATCGATCTCGGCGAGCCAGTCGGTCTCGCAGTCCACGTCGTTGTACCCGCTTTTGCACTTGAGGGTGGCGTAGGTCTTGAACTCGTTGAGCCCCGTCTGGACGGAGATGATGTCACCCGAGGAGACGTACTCGTAGTCGGGTGGGTCGTAGTAGCCCAGGGAGACGAAGATGGTGGCCATGGTCTCGCCGTAGGGGTCGATGAGCACCCACTCGCCGTCCTCCGCGGAGGCGCCGATGAGCTTGTCCACGGTCGGATTCAGGGGATCGACGCCCTTGACGTAGGAGAGGGCCATGAAATGGGGGGAGTTGGTGGGGAACTGGTACAGCACCGTACACTCCGCGGTTGCCGTGTCGATGGTGTACAGCGCCAGCTCGGCGATGCCGATCATGACATCGCGAGAGTTCACGGCGATGTCGTAGAAGGCCGAATCGACCGTGGTGCACACCCCGTTGAAGTCCCCCACCTCGACCATCTCGTCGCTGACGCCGGGATCGATGTAGTAGAGGGTCGACTCGGTGTTCACGTAGATGCGGCTGTTGGTGGGGGGGACCCAGTTGTTGGTGTTGTTGGTGTTGTTGGTGTTGTTGAGGACCCCTTCGCACCAGCTCGTGTCGAAGCTCTGGCAGTTGGCGCTGCACTGGAGCACGCCCGAGGCGAAGCCGTGGTCGGTGCAGTCCTGGCCGGCGAGGTTGGCCGAGTCGCACAGCTCTCCCAGTTCGATGGTGGAGTTGCCACAGGTCCCGTTGTTGGTGTTGCTGGTGTTGTTTTCGTCATCGCTGGGGGACGTACAGGCGACGGCCAGAATGCAGATAAGGGTGAGCAGGGTGGTCTTCATGGGGTACTCCTCGGGCCTACAGGCCGGTCATGGCGTTGAACTCGTTGATGGCCTTGTCCCACTCGGGCACCACGGAGAAGATCTCGTCCCAGAAGGACGGCGACCAGAGCGTGTTCAGTTCCTCAACGGTCTTGCCCTGCTGCTCGACCCAGGTGAAGTACTTGAGGTTGTGCAGCGCTTTGCGGTCCCAGTATCCGAGCTCGCGGAAGTTGTCGCGGGTCTGGCGCACGATGGAACCTTCGTCGACGCGCAGGGCGTTCTCTCTGGTAAAGGTACCACGTTCTTCGTTGAGTTCCAGAAGGCGCGACTGATACATTTCGGCGGAATCGGTGAAAACCGTGAAGATGACATCGTTTTCATCCATCTCATAATGTTTGGCGGCCTTGACGGCGGCCAGCATGTTGCAGATGGAGGAGATGCCCATGAGGGGGAGCTTCCCGATGACCTCGTCGGAGATGCCCTTGTCGCGGAGCACCTGGTGGCCAGCCTCCTCGTTGAAGAGGCGGAGGACCTGCATGGTGTCCTCATCGTCGATGGCGGCCACGCAGTCGGTGTTGCGCACGTTGTGGACCCAGGGGATGTGCTTGTCGCCGATGCCCTCGATGCGGTGGGCGCCGAAGCCGTTGAGGTAGAGCGTGGGGCACTGGAGCGCCTCGGTGGCCACGACCTTGATGTGGGGGTGGACCTTGCGCAGGTAGTCACCGGCCGCGATGGTGCCGGCGGAGCCCGTGGCGCTGACGTAGGAGGCCAGGCGCTGTCCGGGCCGGGCGATCTGGTTGAAGAGCTCCTCCATGGCGCTGCCCGTCACCTCGTGGTGGAAGATGGCGTTGCCGAACTCGTCGAACTGGTTGAAGATCACGGCGTTGGGGTCCGTCTCGCGGATCTCCCAGCACTTGTCGTAGATCTCTTTGACGTTGGACTCGCTGCCCGGGGTGGCGATGACCTCGGAGCCGATCTCGCGGAGCCACTCGAAGCGCTCCTTGCTCATCTCCTCGGGGAGGATTGCCACGGGCGTGCAGGCCAGCAGGGCGCAGTCGAAGGCGCCGCCGCGGCAGTAGTTGCCCGTGGAGGGCCACACGGCGCGCTGGGTGGTGGGATCGAACTCTCCCGTGATGAGGCGGGGAGCGAGGCAGCCGAAGGCGGCGCCGACCTTGTGGGCGCCCGTGGGGAAGTATTTGCCGAGCAGGCCGATGACGCGGGCCTTGATGCCCGTGATCTCCCGGGGAATCTCAAAATAGTTTACGCTGCCGTACAGCCCGGTGTTGATGTCGTTCTTCCAGGAGATCCTGAACAGGTTGCGGGAGTCTATGTCCCACAGGCCGATCTTGGGCAGCGCCGAGGTGATCTTCTCGGGGACCAGGGCCGGATCCTTGAGCTGCGCGAAGGTGGGGATGAGAATGTTCTTCTCGCGGGCTCTTTTGACCGTGTTCTTCAGGACTTCGTGGTTGTAGTGCAGTTTTACCGGGTTGTACATTTGATCTCCTTGTGTCAGCTTCGATATCCGGTGGTCGGCGGGAAATCTCCCGGGGGAGGCGGAGCCGGCTCCATGGGAAGCGTCAGGGGTGACAGGGCCCCGTGTCGGCAGGGCAACGGATGAATCTACTGGAAGGACAGGCTCCCGGCAAGCTGAATATTGGAATTTTACAGCACTGCGGGAGGGTTTCGTTTGCGCCCGGGAAAAAAATTGTTCATAGTCGGGGCGTCCGTCGTGCGCCCCTCCTCGGGGTGTTGACGATGGAGAAAGGGGATGAACCATGAGCATCATCACCAGAACCGGTGACGGCGGTCGCACGGCGCTCATCGGCGACACCCGCGTCTCCAAGGCCGCCATGCGCCCCGAGGCCATCGGCACCGTGGACGAATGTTCCTCCTGGCTCGGTCTTCTGGCCGTGGAGCTCGACGGCCGGGACCGCGATCGCGAGAACCTCCTCGCGATCCAGCAGGACCTCTACCGTATCGGCGCCGAGGTGGCGGCGGTCAAGGGGGCGGTCCTGAAGATCATGCTCGTTGGCCCCGGCGACGTGGCCCGGCTGGAGACCTGGTGCCGCGAGCTGGAGAAGGAGATGGCGCCACTGCGAGGCCTGGTGCTCCCCGGGGGCGGCTCTCGAGCCGCGGCCACGGCCGATCTGGCACGCTCCGTGTGCCGTCGCGCCGAGCGCCGGGTGGTGGCCGTGCTGGAGCGAGAGCAGAGCCTCGACGGCGACGTCTCCATGGTGGTCTATCTCAACCGGCTCTCGGACTATCTCTTCCTGCTGGCCAGAGCGCTTGACACCGACCGGCGGTATGCCGCACAATAGCCGACCAAAGAGGTCTGTATGCAGTCACGTTTCAAATTCTGGATCCCCAACCTCATGACCCTGTCGAGCCTCATGCTCGCGGTCACTGCGGTGATGTTCGCCTTCAACGGCTCTTTATCGAGCGCCATCTGGCTCTCCTTCCTCTGTATGTGCCTGGACCGGCTCGACGGCATCACCGCCCGCAAGCTGGGCGCCACCAGCAACTTCGGCATGGAGCTCGACTCCCTGGCGGATCTGGTCGCCTTCGGCGTGACCCCGGCCATCCTGATCTACGTCGTCACGGTCTCCTTCAGCCCGCACTTCTCGGGGAACGGCCGGTACATCCCCATGGCCGTGTCGGTGTGGTGGGTCTACACCTCGGCGCTGCGGCTGGCCAAGTTCAACATCATCGACCAGTCGGGGCGGTTCGCCCAGGTCTTCCAGGGCTTCCCCATGCCCATCGCGGCGGGGTTCATCCTCGCGCCCATGCTGGTCCTCATGAAGTACTTCCCCGTCACCGGCTACGGCATCAAGGTGTGGGATCCCCGCCTGGCTGGCGTCATGAGCCCCTCCCGCGGGTTCCACCAGCACTGGAGCTTTACCGTCCTGCTCATCTGGGCCGCCTTCGTCGCCTGGACCATGATCTCCCCCATCCGGGTCCCCAAGTTCGGCAAGCCCAAGATCCGCTGGCGCCGGTACTACATGGCCGGTACGCTGCTCTTTGCCTATGTTCTTATCCTTGGCCGTGCCTTCCCCGAATTCATCGCCTTCACGGGACTCCAGTTCTTCCTCGTCTCCCTGTACTTCCACTTCACGGCCTCCCCGGAGGACCGCGGCGAGTACTTCTCCATCACCCGCGTCATGTCCTGGAAGCTCACCTCCCGGCAGGAACCCGAGGAGTGACGCCCGACCGCGGGCCAGCCTGAAAAAACCGCTTACGGCAGGGGGAATGAAGCGCTACAATAGTCGGTGAACCACAGCCATACGGGCCCGGCGCCCGGGGGACCACTGGGAGGATGCCATGCTGCGTTTTCAACCCGCCTTCGAAGACATTTCACCGCGGATCGCCGATGATCCTCACCTGATCCGACTGTTTCGGACCGCCCTCTTCGCCGTGAAGGAGGAGGACGCCGTCCTGGCGCGGGCCGTCTCCCAGGCGCCCCCCGAGTACTCAGCGTTCTACGCATCGGAGAACCGCGGTCTGGGGAGTTGGGTCTTCGAGACGGACATCATCCACTCCATCTACAAGGCGTGGCTCGCCCTGGTGCCCGTCTCCTGGGAGAAGCGCAACCCCGAGGAGCCCGGGCGCATCGAACTGGTGGTCTACCGTCCGGACGGTGCCGGTTTCGTCCCCGAGCTCATCTGCGAGGCGAAATGGTGGATGGACAGCTGCGACGCCACGGCCACGGCCCTCGAGGCCGACTTCGCCATGATGGAGCGCTGGACCTCAGAGGTACAGAAGCGGGTGCTCATCGGGCTGTGGTATT
>QKIM01000059.1 GCA_003249585.1 Deltaproteobacteria bacterium | reverse complement strand
ATCATCTGGATGGACCCCTTGCCGAAGGAGGTCTCCCCGAGGATCAGGGCCTTGCCGTGGTGCTTGAGAGCTCCGGCGAGGATCTCCGACGCCGAGGCGGAACCACGGTTGAGCAGGATCACCATGTTTTTATGCCACAGGGTCGTCTCGGGGGAGAGCGCCACCGTGTCCCCGACGTTGGAGTCCTGGGAGACCGTCGTGAAGACGATGCCGCCATCGAGGAAGACGTCGGCGCAGCGGGAGGCCTGCTTGAGGAGCCCGCCGGGGTTGTTGTACAGATCGAGGATGAGCCGTTTGACGCCGCGCTTCTTCAGCCGGGTCAGGTGTTCTGTGAGCTCCTGCGCCGTGGTCTGGGTGAACTGCTTGATGCGGATGTAGCCCGTCTGCTGCCCGAGCATCCGGGAAGAGACGGAACTGAGCCGGATGATGGTGCGCGTGAGGTCGAAGCGCAGGAGGTTGGGGGCACCCTTGCGCTCCACCCAGATGGTCACCGTCGTGTTGGGCTTGCCGCGCAGCAGGTTGACCGCCTCGGTGAGGGAGATGTTGATGGTGGACGTGTCCCCTATTCGGACGATACGGTCCCCGGCCTTCACGCCGGCCTTGGCTGCGGGGGTGTCGTCGATGGGCGCGATGACCGTGAGGTATTCGGCCCGCTGCACCACCACGATGCCGATGCCGCTGAAGGAACCACGCGTGCCGGTCTTCATCTCCTGATAGACGTCGGGAGAGAGGAGCGTCGTGTGGGGGTCGAGGGTGCGCAGCATACCGTTGATGGCGTCACGCTCGATCTGGGCGGTGTCGACGCCGTGGAGGGTCGAGGAGATGGTGGCGAAGATGCGCAGGAGGTTCTTGTACAGGACAAGCGGGGAGGTGATGGCCTTGAGGTTCACCGTCCAGGACTTGCGCCCGATCTGGATGGTGTACTCTTTTGAGCCCGTGTCGATCATGATCTCGGGGATGTTTCGTTCCAGCGCCTGGGTGGCCCCCAGGAACATCTTGAGAGGATCGATGCGGCGGGGATCCAGGTAGTCCTGCTTGACCTGCAAAAGCACGCTGCTGAGGGTCCTCAGCGGCAGGTGGCTTGTGATGTTGTAGTTGATGAGGATCCGGCGCGCCTGCTCCTGGGGCGAGGGGCGGCCCAGGACCGTGAGCAGGAGGGCGAGCACCACGGCCACGGCGGGGACTCCGAAGAGGATGGCCTGCCGCCATGTAGAGATGCTGAATTGTCCTGGGTGAGGGCTTTTCGCCACGTCCTTCTCCCGTGTCCTGACGATTCGGAGGGAATCAGGCGGTCATAATATCAGGAAAAGCGGATTCCGACCAACTGCGAATTGCGCTTTTCCACCTCCACGGGGTCGGCCCCCTCGAAATAGAACCGGAGGACCGCATCGGTTCCCGAGGCGCGGATCTCGAACCACCCCTCCTCGAATTCCAGGAAGGTGCCGTCGCCGGCCCAGGTGGCCCGGATCAGGGCGGGGAAGTCCGGGGAGGTCTTCTCCCTGAGGGCTGTGGTGGCCTCCTCGGGCGAGCGCTCCGTGAGGCTCCGAAACCAGCTCACGAACTGATTCTTGAGGACGTCTGCCTGCTTCTGGGCCTCGATCCTCGCGGTCCCCGTGAGGCTCTCGTCGTAGAGGGTGATGTCCTTGCGCTGGTAGATGCAGTTGCGGATACCGTGGGTCTTCATGAGGTTCACGTAGCGTCCGGCGAAGGAGCCGCCCTCCTCGAAGAGCTCGGCCATGAGGGCCAGGGTCGTGATCCCCACCTGCATGCCGTCTTTTTCCTTGAGGGCGATGGAGGCGCACTCCCCTGAGCGGGAGGGGACGGGATCCGCGGTGCCCATGGCCGCGCCGCCGCTCTCCTCGGCCATGATCAGAAAGCGCGGGCGCTCGCCCAGGCCGGTGCTGGTGCCCGTGACATCGGTGAAGACGAAGGGCACCTGACCCGCGGTCTGGGCCTCTTCGGCTCTGCCCACGAGGTCGCCGAAGTGCTTGAAGCCCACGGGAACCAAAACGGCGCCCACGTCCACGCCATGGCTCTTGCCGATGCGCTGGGCGATCTCGATGATGGAGCGGGAAGTGGGGAAGGTGATGGCCACGGCCCAGTCGTAGGCGCTCAGGGTGCCCAGGGCCGCCATGCGTTCCACCCGAAGGGCCGTGAGCAGGAAATAGATCTGGTTGGGCTTGAAGTAGACCAGCACGCGGTCTGTGTCGAGGGGTTCGACCTCCAGGCCGTAGCGCTCGGCCTCGTCGGCCACAGACGCGGGGGCGCAGCTCACGATGTTGAAACGGTCGCCGTCGGGGTCCCAGATGAAGACCACGTGGGCGCGTCCCGCCCTGAGGAGGTCCTGAGCGCCGATATGCTTGTATATCTGCCATTTGCCGGGGTCGACGCCGTGGTTCTCTCCGTCGACGACGCCGATGCCGTGATAGTTCTCGCTCACCGCCTCGTGGAGGAGGGTGATGCCGTCCTGGTCCATGGGAAAGTCCAGAGCGCCGAAGATGGCTCGGGCGGCGGCGCCCATGGAGCCCCCTTCCGTGGAGATGGCGACCCGCAGGCCCCTGTTCAGCGCCACGCGGATGGACTCGAAGGCCCCTCCCGGGAGGAGGCCGCCCAGTGCCTCGACGTAGGCCGCCACGGGCTCGAAATCCCTCAGGATCTTCTGAGATGTCGAGGGCGCCAGGGCGATGACCACGGGCTCACGCGGGGCCTGTTCCACCAGGGACCGCACCCGCGCGGCGATCTCGCCGGCCATGCCCATGAGCTGCATGCCCTTGCCGTCCATGGGTTTCCATCCGCCCTTGAAGGAGGGGGAGTGGGAGGCCGTGAAGTTCTCGCCGCCGTCCAGGCCGTAGTGGAAGACGCCGAAGGAAGAGAGCCAGATGGGGGTGGTGGCCGCCGGGCCCGGGGCCAGGTGGCAGGTGATCCCCTTGGCGGCATAGATGCGGGCGAAGGTGTCGATGAGGGTCTGGGTGTGGGGGCGGACCTCGCCGCCGATGTGCAGGGAGGAGAGCCCCTTCTCCCGGAGGATCTCACCGCGGGCGTGGGCGATGAGGGCCATGGTGACGCCGTTGAAGGGCACCTTCTCCGAGAAGAGGTCCCCGGGATCCAGGAGATCGCGGTACCCGGCGGTGCCCAGGGCGAACCCTGAGGCCCAGGCCGTGAGGCCATAGCGCTCGACCAGGTCGGCGTCGACGGTGATGGTCTCGGAGAAATCGGCGCGAGGGGTGATCTGCATGAATCGTCTCCTTCCGATGTGGCCGGCGTGTGCGGCGAAGCTCCGGGGGTGCCGGAGGAATATCGGGACTGTAGTGGAGAAGGCGGGTGATGGCAATCATTCTTTCCCCCTTCGGCCGGGCGGCCATGGCACCTCCTGCGACCCCCCTCGCTCAAAATCCGGGCCTTTGGCACAGGGGTCCACTATTTTGCTCCTGGACACCGAATTGCGTTGACAATTTACAGACATATACTATTTACCCTGCCCAGTGGATTTCACGACTTTGTTTGGAGAATCCTGAAAATGCTGACCGTTCTCGAAGCCGCAAAATCATCCGGCGTGTCTGTAAAAATTCTCAACCGTTGGATCAAAGAGGGGAAGCTTGCCGCTCAAAAAATGGGCGACGTGCACCTTATCGACCGCATTGATCTCAATGCTGTGTTGACGAAGGAGTCCATACAGCCCGTGGGCGTTCCCGGCGAGAACCGTGGTGATGCACCGGAACCCAGGCTGAGCGACGTGCTTCGCAGGGGAGGCATCCACTACGGGAT
>QKIM01000331.1 GCA_003249585.1 Deltaproteobacteria bacterium | reverse complement strand
CCGTGGCGCACACATAGAGCGGGACGGCCAGCGCGCCCGCCACCACGAGGCCCAGGAACCCGGTCCCGATGTGGGTCGCCACCATGTGGGGCGGCACGATGCTGGTGATGATGCCGCCGACGACCAAACCCAGGAGCACGCTCTCGGCCATGGTCATGGGCAGATCCCGAAGCCCATAACTGAAGATGCTGCGCACCTTGGCCCCGGCGCCCGCGGTGCCGCCAGCGTCGCCTCCCTGGCGCTGGGGCGCGGGGGTCTCCGAGGGCACCACCAGGGCGGTGAGCACGCCGGCCACCAGGCCGATGAGCAGCGAGACCGTGACCCGCACGAGCGTGAAGATCCACCCCAGGAGGGCGTAGGTGGCCAGGATGGAGTCCACGCCCGTCACGGGGGTCGTGATGAGGAAGGAGATGGTGGGCGCCCGGGCGGCCCCGGACTGTCTCAGGGAGGTGGCCACGGGCAGGACGCCGCAGGAGCAGATGGGGATGGGGATCCCGATGACGGCGGCCTTGAGGATGGCGCCGAAGGAGTTGCGACCCATATGGCGGGCCACCGCCCCCTCGGGGAGCACCACGTGCAGGAGCCCGGCCATGAGAAAGCCCAGGATGAGCCAGGGCGCCATCTCCACCGCGAGCAGCCAGGTGTTGTGCAGTACATGCAGGATCGTGTCCATTTCATCACCTCACAACCTTATATACCTGATTTAACGAAAAACAAAACCCCCTTTAAGCATCCTTATTCCTATTGTCTCCCCATGGGGAATGAGGGAAATTCGCCGATTGACAGACGCGGATGTTTGGTTAATGTTGCGTAGCAGCCATGTATCGAAGAGAACCGTAGACCTTCCCCGTTGGGGAAACGGAAAGAGAGTCGCCATGATACGCCCCCTCATCATCACCCTCCTGTGGTTCACCGCCGCGCTGATCCCGTCGGTCGCCGCCGCGTCCGGGGCCACCGTCTGGTCCAGCGCCCTCTTCGGGCAGATCTCCGGCGACCCCGCCACGACACCGGCGACTGGCCCGGCGGCCGCACCGGCAACCGCACCGGCGGCCGCACCGGCGACTGCCACGGCCACCGGACCGGCAGCCGCCACCACTCCCGCGGCCACCACCACGGCCACTGCCGGCGCTTCCTCGGGCCGCGCAAAGGGGTTCCCGGCGGGCACCTTCACCGTGGGAGGCAACCTCTCCCTGCAGTTCGACCGCTGGGATCCCGACAACGACAACACCGACATCGACTTCCTCACCATCTCCGCCCTGCCCTACATCGGCTACTTCTTCATGCAGAACACGGCGGTCACCGGGGCCCTGATCGTCTCCCACAACCGCATCAGCATCGACGGGGGGGGGACAGATCAGACCATCACCTTGTCGGGCTACGGCGCCCAGGTCGGGATCTACCACTTCATCCCCTCGGGGAACTTCTACTGGTACGTGGGGGGCACGGTCTCCTACACGATGACGAGCCAGGAGACCTCGGACAGCGACGACACCATGGACGGCTGGATGCTGGAGATTGGCCTGAACGGCGGCATCCTCTACATGCTCACCCCCTCCCTGGGCCTTGAGCTGGGCGCGCGGGTCGCCTGGCAGAGAGGGAGCACCGAGACCGATTACGCCGGCTCAAGCGACAAATCCACAACCGACAGCGACGGCCTGGTCTTCAACACGGGCTATATCGGCGTCAGAGCCTTCTTCTAGGAGTCCACCATGAAAACACTGACCAGCACCCTCATCCTGACGTTCCTCATGGTCCTCTCCTCCGCAGCCTTCGCGCAGAAGGCGCCGCCCACCCTCAAGCAGGGCACCTTCCTCTTCGGCGGCTCCATCGGCTTCTCCAAGTCCAACACGGACTACGACCACACCTACGAGTTCGGCGGAGTCACCAGCACGGCCTCATCGGAGATGGACATCACCACCATCTCCTTTTTGCCCTCCGTGGGCTGGTTCTTCAAGGACACCTTGATGCTCTTCGGCTCCTTCGGGTTCACCAAGAAGACGCAGAAGGCGACCGACACGAACGGCGACACCAGCAAGGAGAACATCACCGAGAACGTCATCGAGCTCGGGATTAGAAAGTACGCCTCCCAGGGCACCTTTTGCCTGTATGGCGGTGTCTCCGTGGGGATCCGGGAGTCCGAACCCTTCGGCTATTTCGACCTCGACGAGAAGTTCCTCTCCGTGCACGGCGGCGCGCTGTACATGCTCTCCCCTTCCCTGGGACTGGATCTCGGGCTGAAGCTCTCCTACTCCGACGGGGATGTCAACTCCACCGGGCTCAAGGTGTACAGCGTGACCTTCGGGTACCTGGGCATCCAGGCCTTCTTCTAGGTCTCCCGCCATGGCGCGCACCGTGCACCCGGCTCTCTTCGCGTCCCCCGAGGGCGGCGCCATCCGCTGCGGCCTGTGCCGCCACCGCTGCCTGCTCAGGCCGGGCGCCACGGGGCTGTGCCACGTCCGAGAGAACGCGGACGGCACCCTGGTGACCCGCTCCTACGACGATGTCATCGCCCTGGCCGTGGACCCCGTGGAGAAGAAACCCCTGTACCACGTCCTCCCCGGGGAGCAGGCCTTCTCCTTCGCCACCCGCGGGTGCAATTTCACCTGCGCCTGGTGCCAGAACCACTCCATCTCGCAGCCGGCGCAGGATGCCGGCCGCATCGGTGAGTCCGTCTCCCCCGAGGAGATCGTGGCCCAGGCCCTGGTCACGGGCTGCCGCGTCGTGGCCGCCACCTACACGGAGCCCACGATCTTCTACGAGCTGGCGCTCGAGGTGGGGAAGAAGGCCGCGGAGGAAGGGCTCGTCAATGTCTGGGTGACCAACGGCTCCATCACCCCCGAGGCGCTGGAGGGGATCGCTCCCTTCCTCGCCGCCGCCAACGTAGACCTCAAGGGCTTCGACGACTCCATCAGCCGCAGATACACGGGCATGGCCGCGTCAGAGGTGATGGACTCCATCACCCGCATGCACGACCTGGGCATCTGGGTGGAGGTGACGACCCTCATCGTCCCCGGTGTCAACGACAGCGTGGAGGAGCTCACCCGCATGGCGGGCTTCATCGCGGAGCTGGACCGGGACATTCCCTGGCACCTCTCCCGCTACTTCCCTCAGTACCGGCACACGGCGCCCCAGACGCCCGAGGCCACCATGTACCAGGCCCTGCGCGTCGCCCAGGAGGCCGGGCTGCGGTACGTGTACCCGGGCAACATCCATCTCCCGGGGGCCCAGAACACCCACTGTCCCTCCTGCGAGACCGTGCTCATCCGACGCCAGGGCAACCGCACCTCGGCGAACCACCTCACGGAGGATCACGCCTGCCCCACCTGCGGTGCTCCCCTCAGGGGCATCTTCTGAATCGTCAGTAGTTGGCCGGGACAGGGGTGGTCGAGGTGGTGGTGGTGCCGTCGCCCAGCTGGCCGTCGCCGTTGTTGCCCGTGCAGAAGAGGCGGCCGTCGACGGTCCCTGCGCAGGTGTGGGATTCGTCACCGGACACGAAGGCGGTGTCGGGCAGGGTCGGGACGGCCACGGGGACGATCTGGTCCTCGGTGGTGCCGATGCCCAGCTGCCCCTTGTCATTGCGCCCCCAGCAGTAGAGCTGCCCCCCGGAGCGGATCCCGCAGGTGTGGCGATCGCCGCACTCCAGGAAGGACCAGTCGGAGGCGGTCCCCACGCGCACGGGGACCGTGTAGGACATGGCCTCGCCCGTCCCCACCTCGCCATAGATGTTGGCGCCCCAGCACCACAGCTGCCCCGAGAGTTTGAGGGC
>QKIM01000100.1 GCA_003249585.1 Deltaproteobacteria bacterium | reverse complement strand
AGTTTCAAGGAGGCCATCGCGGGCATGCACTCGGACAACTCCATGGAGTTCCAGGGCAATCTCTACCAGACCTACAGCGTCCCCATCCTGTCCAAGGACCACTCCTCGGTGGTGGGGGCCCTCCTGGGGCTGCGCAAGATCGACGCGGGCTTCCTCAACTACTTCCTCGAGCGGCTCGGGTACGAGAACGCCAAGAACCGCAACGTCGAGCTGGCCATCTTCAAGGACAACAAGCTCTTCCAGTCCACCAAGAAGGGCGGCTTCTGGAGCGTGATCCCCGAGCACTACAAGGCCCACGCCAAGGAGATCCGCGACTCCCGACAGGGGTACTCCAAGGTCGTCAGTTTCACCTTTGGCGATGACGAGTACGGCATCATCATGGGGATGCTCCGCGGCGCCGCCACCAATCCCCTGCTGGCGGCCGACAAGAAGCTCCCCCCGCTGGCGGACCGGGGTATCTACTATGTCGTCTCCTGGCGGTTGCCCATGAAGATGGGGCCCTTCGCCTTTCTCGACAAGCTCATCCCCCAGGACAAGCTCATGGAGGGATTCCCCTGGGTCCTCTTCGGTGTGGCCACCCTCATCTTCCTTATCCTCGGCATCATGATCGTGGTGTGGGAGGGTGACATGCCCGTCCGAAGGCTCATCAAGCAGTCCAAGGCCGTGGCTGACGGTGAGTACAAGCTCATCAACGACGCAGAGTTCGGAGGGCGCTTCGGATCCCTGGCCCGCGCCATCAACGAAGCCTTGGAGAAGGCCGCTGCGTCCGCCTCCCCCGAGGCGGCCCTGCACGCCAAGAGCATGGACGACATCCTCGGTGGTGAGGACGCCGGACCCAGGGCGACCCTCCCCGAAGGCGGCCCGCCGCCTCCGCCCATGCAGGGAAAACCGCTCAACTATCCCGGCCTGAAGAAACCGGGCGCCAAGGAAACGCCGCGGGATCTGCCGCCCCTCCCCGTCGCCAGGAAGGCCCCCGAACCTGCCCCCGAGGTGATCGAAGAGCTCAAGGAAGTGGAAGTCGACGCGCCGGTGGTCTCCAGCTCTGTCGCCCCCGAGCCCCCGGCTCCCGACGAGGATCCGGGCGAGTACTACGCCTTCGTGACGGAGCAGTTCCGGCAGATGAAGCTGCAGCTCGACGGCAACCTCGACGGGTTCGACGAGATAGAATTCATGAAGAAGCTCGAAGAGTCCACCCAGCTCATACGTGAGAAGGCCAAGGTGGACCGCGTCGAGCTCAAGGTCTACGAGCGCGAGGGACAGCCCGGGCTCAAGGCCGTCCCCAAGAAAGACTGATCTCCACCCTCTCCGCTGTCGCCCCCCCGGATCGTTCCCATGAAGGATTTCCAGTTCTACAACCCCGTAAAGGTCGTCTTTGGCCGCAAAAGCTTTGAGAAGCTCGGCGGTCTCATCCCCACGGGCCACACCGTGGTCCTCATCTACGGCGGCGGTTCCGTCCGGCGCACCGGCGTCCTCGACAGGGTCCAGAGCGCCCTGGGGGATCACCCCGTGGTGGAATTCGGCGGGATCCTGCCCAACCCGGCCTATGAAAAGCTCATGGAGTGTGTTGCGCTGGTACGCTCGACCCCGTCGCCCTTTCTTCTGGCCGTGGGCGGAGGCAGCGTCATCGACGGGACGAAGTTCATCGCCGCCGCGGCGCCCTACGGTCCGGGCGATCCCTGGGAGATCCTGTCCGTCCGCGGGAAGATTCGCGAGGCGCTGCCCCTCGGGAGCGTCCTCACCATCCCCGCCACGGGCTCGGAGATGAACAACGGGGCCGTGATCACCCGCCGTCAGACCCGGGAGAAGCTGGTCTTCCAGAACGATCAGGTCTTCCCCCGCTTTGCCGTGATGGACCCTACGGTCACCTTCACCCTCCCCGCCGATCAGACCGCCAACGGCATCGTGGACGCCTGGGTGCACGTCCTCGAGCAGTATCTCACCTACGACGTCGAGACGCCGCTCCAGGACCGCCAGGCCCAGGCCGTGCTCTCCACTCTCCTGGAAACAGGGCCGCGGGTGCTCGCAGCCCCTGAAGACTATGACGCCCGCGCCTCGGTCATGTGGAGCGCCACGGCGGCCCTCAACCGGGTCCTCTCCTGCGGCGTGGTGACGGACTGGGCCACCCACCTCATCGGCCACGAAATCTCGGCCCTCACGGATCTGGCCCACGGGCGGACCCTGGCCTGCGTCCTCGGTCCCCTCCTCAGGCATCAGGTCGCCTCCAAGGAGGGCAAGCTGGCCGGGTATGGCGCCGCGGTCTTCGGTCATGGATTCGAAGACCCCCGGGAGGCTGCCCTGGCCGCCATCGACGCCACCGAGGCCTTCTTCCACTCCCTGGGCGTCTCCACCCGTCTCGGGGACTACCTGTCCGACCAGACCCTCCTCGACGAGATCCCCCAGCGTTTCACCGCCCGCCGGACGACCCTGGGGGAGCGCGGAGACATCACCCCCGACGACGTCGCCGGGATCCTCGCCGATGCGTGGTAGCGACCGCGTCCGTGGATGGTGGGGCATCGGGCTCGTGCTCCTGATGTCCGCCTGCGGCGGGGGCCAGGCCCGCAAGGGCGAGGTCCGCCGTGTTGTCTCCCTCTCCCCCTCCCTCACGCAGATGGTCTTCGCCCTCGGGGCGGGCGGGCGGGTCCGCGCCGTGACCAAATACGACTACCGTCCGCCCTCGGTCAGGAACCTGCCCAAGGTCGGGGGATTCCTCGACATCGACCTCGAGCGGCTGCTGGCCTTCAGGCCCGATCTCGTGCTCCTGTCCGAGATGCACGGGCAGGTGGCTGCGGGGCTCAGGGGGGCCAGGGTGGAGTATCTGGAGCTGCGGACGCGCTCCATTGCCGAGGTGCTCTCGGCCATTACAGTGCTCTCAGGCCGGCTGGGCCTTGGTGAGCGGGGACGGGAGCTGCGGCGTCGGCTGCGCAACGAGCTGCACCCTATGTCCTGCGCGGTGAAACCGCGGGTGCTCATCACCCTGGGGCGGGACCATGGCAGTCTGAAGAATCTGGTGGCGGCGGGACGAGGGACCTATCTGGACGAGCTGCTGGTGCTGGCAGGAGGGGTCAACGCCATCGAGCGCGGTCCCGCCTCCTATCCGCGGCTCTCCCGGGAAGAGCTCGTCGGGCTTGGCCCCACGGTGGTGGTCGATCTGGTGCAGAAGGGCCAGACGAGTGCGCCCTGGGGAGGTGTCCCCTTTCGGGTCCCCGTGCGCATCGAGGTCCTGGACGACCCCACGGCCTCCTCACCCGGTGTCCACATGGGAGAGACCCTGCGACGGCTGCACGGGTTGATCTGTCCGAAAAAAACCTCAGCCCAGAAAGCGGCGAAGGGCGGGAAGTAGGTCGTTCATCCGGCGCACACCGGCGTCGTAGGCGGCCTGCAGCTTTTTCTTGTCCGTGGAGATCCTCGGCATCTCTATGGGGGACTCGGGGCGGATGACGAAGAAGTTCCCGGCGGCCTCCTCCTCCATCACGCGCTCCAGTGCCTCGTTGTACCGGTCGGGGCGGGTCTTGACCGCCTCGACGAAGGCCGGATAGCGCCTGTAGATCACCGAAGAGAGGAGGGCGGCGGGGGTGGAGAGGCGCTTTTGGAATCCGGTCGGCTGGGTGAGCACCACCACCTGGCGGTCAAAGCCGTCTTCATGGGCCCGGGCCACGGGGATGGAGTCGGCGATGCCGCCGTCCAGGAAGCGGCGGCCACCCACCTTTTTCACGGTGGAGATCAGGGGGATGGAGATGGATCCCGCCAGGTAGTCGAGGAAGGCCTGC
>QKIM01000635.1 GCA_003249585.1 Deltaproteobacteria bacterium | reverse complement strand
GGTCGGCGCTGTTCATGTGACCACCAGCCTCCCCGTGACCGTGTACCAGTTCAACCCCTACGACTATACCCAGGGCGGTGACTGCGACGCAGATCAGGACTACTGCTCCTACTCCAACGACGCCTCCCTGATCATGCCCACGGCGGTCCTCTCCAACAACTACATCGTCATGTCCCGTCCCACCTTCGCCCTGGGCGACGGCATGTTCAGCGACGCCTCCATCCCCGGCTTCGCCACCATCGTCGCCACCGTCGACAACACCACGGTGCAGATCCAGTCCTCGGCCTACACCGCCGCGGGCACCGGCGTCGGCGCCCTCTCCCCCGGCGGTCAGATGAGCTACCAGCTCAACGCCGGCGATGTCCTCCAGCTGGTCAGTTCCTCGGACATCTCCACCTCCTCGTGTCCCGGTGACGAGTCCGGCCCCGACTCCAACTACTATTACTACTGCAACGGCGGCGACGAATACGACCTCACGGGCTCCATCATCACCACCAACAACCCCGTGGCGGTCTGGGGCGGTCACTCCTGCTCCTTCGTCCCCTACGACTCCTGGGCCTGCGATCACCTCGAAGAGATGATGTTCCCCCTGGAGACCTGGGGCAAGGAGTTCCACGTGGGCCTCACCAAACAGGTCCAGACGGGCTCCACCGAGACCAACGTGATCCGCATCCTCTCCGGTGAGGATGGCTCCCAGATCTCCTTCAACCCCGCCGTGGAGAACCCCGTGACCCTCAACAAGGGCGAGTGGGTCGAGTTCCTCGCCCCCGCCGGCCAGCACTTCTCCATCACCTCCACGGGCCCCATCATGGTGGGCAAGTTCATGGTGGGTCAGAACTACTGGACTGACAGCTACGACGAGATGGGCGACCCCGCCTTCGGCCTCGTGGTCCCCTCTGCCCAGTACCGTGACGAATACACCTTCACCACTCCCCAGTCGATGTCCGTCAACTATGTCAACGTCATCGCAGAGATCCAGACCGACAGCGCCGAATACATCAGCCTCGACGGCGAGGTCATCCCCTGGTCCACCTTCGAAGCCATCGGCACTACGGGCTACGGCGTGGCCCGCATGGACGTGACCGACTCCGGGACAAGCGGTGCCCACACCATCAGCTCCTCCACGCCCTACATCACCTTCGGCATCGAGGTCTACGGCTTCGCTCCCTACACCTCCTACCTCTACGCCGGTGGTCTTGACCTCGAGTACATCAACCCCATAGGCAAGAAATAGCCCAGCTCCCCTCCCTCCCACCTGACCCAGCGGAGGTCACTACCCATGCGCTCCACATCAATGCTTTCAGCGGGACTCGTAGCGGGGTGGCTGCTTTTGGCCTGCAGCCCCACCTCCGGGGACCCAAGCAACAACAGCAATAACATTAACAATATCAACAATACAACCATCAACAACGGGATCTGCCCCACGGCCCAGGATGACAAACTCAGCCAGATCCACTGGCTCTCCCGCCGTATCTATCACGGCACCACCGGGCCGGGCATCTGCCTCTCCGACGCGCAGGCCCTGGCCGTGGGTTCGCTCGTGACCGAAGACGGGGGGGGGAGCTGGTACAACTTCTGTTCGGGGACCCTGGTGACCGACCGTTACGTCCTCACGGCTTCTCACTGCACCCTCTCGCCCTGGGGCGGAGAGATGGACCCCTCCGAAGTCCGTTTCACCCTCGGCGACGACGCCCTGTCCCCCGAGGATGTCTTCACCGTCATCGCCATCCACAACAACCCCGACTACGACATGTGGGGCAACACGACGGGGTGGGATCACGCCATCCTGGAGCTGGATCGCTCGCCCCTGGACTACCTGCCCGTGGAGCCCATCCCCTATGCCGCCACGGCCCCGGACAACATCATCGGCAACTACGTGCAGCAGGTGGGGTTCGGAACCACGGAAGACGACAACGACAACAGCACCAAGTGGTGGACCCTGGAGCTCGTGGACTCCGTGAACGAGACCCTCGGGGAGATGACCGTCAACGGGCAGGGGGAGAGCTCCGTCTGCGATGGCGACAGCGGCGGTCCCTCCCTTCACGCCCTGGGGGGCAGCGGTCTCGCCATCATCGGCACCGTCTCCTGGGGTGACGCCTCCTGTGTCGACTACGACCACTACGCCATGACCCACTGGGACCAGACGTATCTCTCCAAGTGGATCCCCGAGTACGACTACTGCGGAGATCTCCCCGCAGAGGGCACCTGCGACGGCACCGGCATGGCCGTCTGGTGCGAGGGCGGCATCGTCCACCGGGAGTGCTGCGATGAAATCACTGGACCGTGCACCGTCATCGGTGGTATAGCGCAGTGCCAGAACACCCGGGACGTCTGTCCCGAGGGGCTCGATTTCCGCGGCACCTGTGACGGGACCTCCATCGCACGATGGTGTTTTGACGGCCGGGTTCACACCCGCGACTGCGTCTCCTGCGGACAGGTGTGCGCCGACACCGGCAACGACACCATCGGCTCCTATTGTGTGGATCCGAACCTCTGATGCGCCGACTCGCTCCCCTTCTTCTCCTCCTTTCGTTAACCGCCCCCTCATGCGACGGTTGCGACAAGCCCCCGGACACTCCCTACAAGGCCTCCAAAAAGGAACTGGAGCAGGAGTTCAGGCGCCTGGAGAAGCGACAGCTCATCCAGAAGGCCCCCGTCAAAAAGCACGACAAATCCAAGACCCTCACCGTAGCCGTCCCCTACCTGCCGGATCACCTCAACCCGTGGCTGGCCATCAACCGCTGGGGGTACCGCATCGCCATGCATCAGATCTACGAAGGGCTGGTGCGGCGTGATCCCCGGACGGGCAAGCTCACCGGGGCCCTGGCCACCTCCTGGCAGATGGAGGAGGAGGGGAAGGTCTACCGCTTCTGGATCCGCAAAGGGGTGCGCTGGCAGGATGGACGCCCCCTGAGCGTCGAGGACGTGCTCTTCACCTTCAACCTCCTCACCATGCCCAAGGTGAAGAAAGGGCCCTTCATCTCCGACATCGATCACTCCCTCATGCGGGTCGACAAGGTCGGCGGCCGGGGAGTACGGATCGTCCTGAGCCACCCCAACGCCTACTTCCTCGAGCACCTGGCCGAGCTGCCCATCATCCCCGCCCACGTCTTCTACAAGGGGGTCTCGGAGAAGTCCCGCGGCTCCTCGAGCCCCGTGGGGACCGGGCCCTACCGCCTCTACCAGTGGATCCGCGGGGAGTCCGTCATCCTCGAGCGCAATGAGTTCTACTGGGGACCCACCCCGGAGGTCCAGCGCGTCGTCTTCCGCAAGATCCCCGACCCGGCCAAGGCCTTCGTCGGGATCCGCCGCCATCAAGTGGACCTGCTCCCCGAGATCAGCCCCGTTCACTACCCTGTCCAGATCACCGAGAGTATCAAGGATCACTACAAGCTCTACCGGTTCGTCCCCCCAGACTTCTCCTACCTGCTGTGGAACACTCGGGATCCCATCCTGAGCGACTTCAGGATCCGTCGTGCCCTGTCGCTGCTCATCGACCGCAAGGGCATCGCCGAGAAGGTCTTCCGGGGGCTGGCCGTCCCCTGCGAAGGTCCCTTCTGGCGCCCCGGCGGCCTCGGCGACTCCGCCATCGCCGCCGACGGCTACAACCCGGAAAAGGCGAGGGAGCTTCTGGCCCAGGTGGGCTGGACGGACCATGACGGTGACGGCATCAGAGACCTCAAGGGCCGTCCCATGAAGCTCATCGTCCTGCACCCCGTAGGCGCCAAGCGGGGGCTGAGGGTGCTGGAGGCCATCAAGAACAACTACTTCCGCATGGGGATCGACATGGTCATCGTCCCCACGGACTGGCATCTGCTGGGCCAGCACCTGAAGAAACGCAAGTTCTCCGCGGCCTATCTCACCTGGCGTGGACGGCCCTACGAGGACTTCTCCCCCATCTTCCACTCCGAGGGCCGCTTCAACTATTCCGTCGTCTACTCCATCTTCATCGACAAACTTCTGGCCAGGATGCGCCGCTCCCTCACCTTCACGGGCCTCTCCCAGCTCTCCATCCTGCTGGAGCGCAACCTGGCGGCCAATCCACCCATGGCCTTCCTCTTCAGGCCCGTGCACATGAGCATCGTCTCGAGGCGGTTTGCAAACGTCGTCCCCTCCTGGGACGGCTTCAGGTACGCCAGCTTCCGGCTGGACCCGGCCCACCGACCACCCGGTCACTGAACTTGTCACCCCACCAAAACCTGATAGAGTAGGACCATCCATTCCCAGATTTTTCCCCCGGGACAGGCCCGGCGAAAGAGAGGTACCCCATGAAATCGTCTCTTCTCATCCTCGCGCTGCTCATCCTCCCCGTCTCCACAGCCACCGCAGCGGAATTCAAGGCAGATGTCATCCCGACGGGCACCATGCTCGCCGGGGGCTTCGTCACCTTCTCCTGGTCCAAGGAGAGTGTCGACGATCTCCAGGACACCAAGGTCACCGAACAGATCCTGGGCTTCTCCCCCACGGTCGGATACTTCGTATACCCCAACCTGGCTCTCATGGTCTCCGTCAACTACACCAAGGAGGATGCCGAATCCAGGATGGCCTCGGGGGACACCGTGGAGAAGACCGATCTCCTGGGGGCCATGGGCGGGGTGCGCTACTACATCCCCACGGGCAAGATCTACCTCTACGCCGGCTTCCTCGCCGGGATGTACCAAAAGGAGACCGAGACCACCATCGAGAGCGTCGTCGACATTGAGACCACGCTCAAAACCAAGGGATACCAGTTCAACCTCCACGGGGGCATCCTCTACATGATCACCAGGAACATCGGGCTGGAGCTCGGCGTGCAGTTCATCTACACGAGGGGCGAGGTCGACGGAGAGACGGCCGGGGAACAGAACCAGGACCTCACGGACTACTCCCTGGCCCTGGGCTACTTCGGCATCCAGGCGCTCTTCTAGCCGGCCGCGTCAGATCATCATCCGGACCAGCATGAACTTGTTGTGGGGATAGGGGTGGGTGAGCACCTGCCAGTTGCGCTGGCGGAAGTGGGGGTTCCACTCCTCGGGGATCTCCTTGCAGCCGGGACCGATGATCTTGATGAAACTGTCGGCGTTCTTCCCCTGATAGACATCTGGATAGCGTGTGTAGTACTTGAGGTTCATGTCCGACTTGAGCTTCTTGAACCGCTTGGCGGACTCGAGAATCAAGAAGCGCCCGGAGAGGACGCCGGGGGTGTGGCTGCGGTACCGGTCGATGTGGGCGAAGAACTCCTTGTTGTCCAGCTCCATGTAGGGGAGCACCTTGTTCTTGCTGTAGAAGTTTTCCCCACGCCAGTTCAGTTGCCAGGCAATGAACCGCTCTTTGGGACCCGTTCGGCAGTCAAAATAGATGCGGTGCAGCGCCTTTTGACTCCAGTGGGGCGCCACCCTCGGGATGTAGGAGTAGATGAGGTAGCCCGCGAAGAGGACGGTCACGGCGATGAAGAGGGGGCGACCGGGACGCGGACGCAGCATGAGCACCACCGTGGCCAGGGCGATGCAGCCACCGAGAATTGCGAACCACAGGGCGAAGGGCTGCTCATAGGGGAAGAGCCGCTCATATTTGTATATGAACAGGTTGAGCATGTGGGCCGGGTCGAGGAACAGCTCCCGGAGGATGAAGGCGAAGACGATCAGCCCCACGATGAGGGGCAGCACCCTGAGGCGGGCCTCCGAATTGCGCAGATCGGCCAGATAGATACCGCACAGGGCGGCCAGCGGCACCACCGCGGGGAGGATGTAATGGTGGAACTTGGTGAGCATGAAGGAGAAGAGGAAAAAGGCCACGAGGGCCCACAGCGCCAAGAGCAGCGTGGCCCGCTGACGATCGTCCCGGACCCGCAGCCGGCGGGGCAGCACCTTGCCGGTCACGAGCCTCCCCAGCGCACCCGGCAGGAGCGGCACCAGGGGCAGCGCGCCGAAGAACAGCTGGTTGATGTAGTAGGTGAAGAGTCCACGCTCCCCATGGACTCCCATGGCGGCCCGCTTGAAGTGATGGTGGATGAAATACTCCTGGAAGAAGGCGCCGCCGTGCCGGATGATCATGGCGTGATGCCAGGGGAAGGAGACGGCGATGACCACGAACAGGCCGCGGATGAAGTCCAGCCGGCGCAGCCTGCTCCACTCGCCGGTGACAAGGAAGTACAGCATGAAGACGACGACGGGAATGAAGAGCGCGCCGAAGCCCTTGGCCAGGATTCCCAGCCCGGTGAAGGCGAACCCGGTGAGGATGTAGAGCTTCCCTCTGCCCTCAGGGTCCCTGAAGACCGAGACGAGCACATCGGCAAGAAGGATGAGATACGGTAAAAAGACCAGCCAGCCGGAAAGCTCGAACCGGCGGCCCACGGCCACGAAAGAGGCGTCGACGTGGGAGGCCATGAGGACGTACTGGCTGAGAACCAGAAGACCGAGAAAGACAGCCACCACGAAAAAGAGCGGATCCCGACGCGCGCACCATCTCCCCTTCCTGCCCTCCGGCGGCGTCTCTGGGGCCTCGCGTTTCGGATCATACAGCAGGCCTGCGATGAAGAAGGCCATGGCCGCCGTGGTGAACGCGACGAAGGGCATGTCGGTGATGGTCTGCCGGGCGACCAGCGCGTAAAAGGGCGTAGCCGCAAGCAGAAGGGCCCCCGCTCCTCCCGCGAAGACCCCGAAGAACCGCGCGAGGAGCCAGAAGAGGAAGGCCACCCCCATGGCCCCGAGCAGCGCCACGGGAGTTCGTACGGCCCACTCGGGGGCGGAGGTTCGGACCATCTCGTCGGGGATGTCGTTGGCCTGATCGAGCCCGGCGACGCGCATTCCCGTAGCCTGGAGCCAGAAGGTGAGGACGGGCTTGGAGAAGAACCCGTTGTCCTGCCAGAAGGTGGAGATGTAATCGTCCTGCTGGATCATGGACCGGGCGACCTCGCTGTAGTGGGTCTCCCAGGGGTCAAACAAACCGTAGCTCCCCAAAAAAGGCAAATAGAACAAAAATGTTCCAACAAACACCAGCAGCGTGAGCCGCCTGACCGGATCGTGTCTCATCGTTGAAAGAGTTCCGTAAGGTTGCGGGTGGTCACCGCTGCGACCCGCTCAAGGGGTTCATCCAGAAGACGGGCGAGGTGTTCGGCCACGCCCACGACCTCGCCGGGCCAGGACGAGCCCGCCGGCGAGCCGGGGGTCCACATGTAGGGTGAATCGGTCTCCAGGACCAGCGCCGAGAGAGGGAGTCCCTTGACGATACGACGGAGCCGGTGCGCGTTCTCCCGGGCGATCCCGCCCCCGATCCCCAGCAGCCAGCCGCGGTCGATATATGCCGCGGCCTCCTGTGGAGAACCGGAGAAGGCGTGGATGATTCCCCTCACCTTTGGGTGTCCGGACAGGTGGCCGAGAACGAGGTCATGGGCCCGAACCACGTGCAGGAGTGCGGGTTTTTCCATTTCCTCGGCAAGCTCCATCTGCAGGCCGAAGGGCTCCATCTGCAGCTCGATCCCGGGGGCCCGGTCACCCCGGTCCAGCCCGATCTCGCCCACTGCGTCGGCGTTCCCGAGGAGGGTGCGCAGCCGCTCGGGCCATCCCGGCGTGGCCTCGGAGACGAACCACGGATGAAGTCCCAGACCCAGATAGGCGTGCTGGAGAGCGGAGGAGACTTCACCGAAACCGGCGGCCATAGGCTCCCAGGAGGCCAGATGGGTGGCGACACAGACAACCCCCGTCACCTGGGACCCGGCAAGTCTGGGGAGGGTCTCACCGGGGGAGAGGGGAGGGTCGAAGAGGTGGCAGTGGGTGTCGATCATGGCAACTGCACTCCAAGGGGTCCATGGGTCCGGGCACCCCCGGCGTGGACATTCCTGTGGTTCCTGTGGTCTTACCACATGTGGGAGCCCTTGAAAATCGGTACTTTCACCGACCATGACCCCTTTTTTGCTGGAAATCCCCACGCTCACTATGATATATGGGTTTGTTGCCGGAGGTTACTACCATGATCGTATGTACGCACTGTTACGAGCAAATATCGGAAGAACTCAGAAAAGACAATGAGCTTTGTCCCTTCTGCTTCCACATTCTCCCCGAGCCCGAGCCCGAGCCCGAGGTCGAGCCGGAGCCCGTGGCGGCCCCCGTCATGATGGGCTATTCCGGTGAATACATCGAGAGCTTTGCAGACTCCGAGCTCAAGGTCGAGGCCCCCAAGTCCAAGACCCCCATGATCGCCGGAATCGTCGTGGTCGTGCTGCTCCTCGCCGCCGGCGGCTGGTACATGATGAACAAGGACAAGGGCGGCGGCGGCAGCGGCAAGGCCTCTCCCAAGGGCATCGACATAAAATTTGTCAAGTCCATGAAAGAACTTGACAAACAGGTCAAAAAGAAGATCGACTTCTTCTTCCAGAAGACCTGCAAGAGCTACCAGGAAGCCGGCTACACCTTCCAGACCCAGCTCACCTACAACAAAGAGGACCAGTACCGCAGCATCATCATGCCGGGCACCGGCAGCGCCACCACCAACGAAGACTGGTACACCTGCCCGGCCCGCATCACCAACATCCGCGGAGCTGCCGACATGACCATGGACATCGTGGCCAAGTTCGTCCCCGCGGTCGACCTCTTCTCCAAACCCAACCGGTTCCTCACCATCAACTTCACAGGCAAATCCGTCAAGCCCTTCAGCGACTTCGAGACCGGAAAGGCCCACTGGATCAACACCTGGGACGCCAAATTCAACCCCAGCGAGAAGAAGACCTCCATCGTCGCCAGCGGGTGCGCCGCGGTCTACAAGGGCCCCGCCGTCATCAAGAGCCTCCTGGGATACCACGACGCCACCTCCAAGGGTTTCAAGACCAAGCTCCGCTACACCTTCAAGCACAAGGGTGTTGATTTCGTCCAGGTAAAGGGCTGGGGCAACCAGTACGGCACCTACCAGGCATCCATCCAGGGCTGGTTCGGCGACACCTACACCAAGTACATCAAGGACTGGGGCACGGGCTGTCAGAACGACATCACCATGAGCTTCACCGGCATCAAGGACAAGATGATCGCCGACCACACGGACCTCGAGTTCTACAAAGACAACCCGAAGCTCAAAGAATACATGGACGTAGCTGCCAAGGGCGGAGCCAAGCTCTGCGAGGCCATGCCCAAGGCCTACAAGATCGTCCAGCTCTACGATCAGGGCAAGGCCGCCGAAGCCAAGGCCCTCACCACCGAGTTCGAGACGGAGCTCAAGGCCGCCCGGAAGATCCTCGGCGAGGAACTGCCCGCCGTCATGAAATCCCTCGAAGAGAAGCTCAAGAAGAAAAAGAAATAACCCCCGCCCCTCCCCCGCCTCTTCTCATCGACATTCCAGGGGCCCATACGCCCGCGAGGTCACCATGCGTCTTCTCCCCCTGCTCATCCTCCTGACCACCCTCTCCTGCGGTTCCAAATCCCGCACCGAGGACCCACCGAAGGCTCCCCCAACAGTCCCCGTCATGAAGGCCATGACCCCGGTGATGCACGCCATGCCTCCGGTGATGCACGCCATGACAAAGGGCCCCTCCTCCGTCATGGCGCCTGTTGCCTATCCCCCCGCGGGAAAGACCAACGAGAAGGCCCTCATGGCCCAGACGCCGCTGCTGAACGTCCCCCTGAAGGATCTGGTGAAGGAGGTGGACTCCCTGGGCGGAGAGCTGTGGTATGGGCTCTACGTCATGGGCAAGAAAATGGGGTGGTTTACCTCCGCCTGGGAGAAACGCACGGTCGGGGGCAAGCTCGAGATCGTCAACCGGCAGCGGATCCACATCGAGCTCATCAACCTCCAGGGCCGAAAAACCTCCACCATCGGTATGGAATTCGTCTACCAGGGGGTCGGCAAAGGGCTCCTGGTCTCCCAGACCATCACCCAGAGCACCCCCATGGAGAAGGGCACCTACACCCTCACCCTCGGGACCGGAGGTGTCTACACCTTCACCTCCAGAAGCGCCCTGGCCTCCTCCCCGGACAAGGCCGTGGTCAAAACCGTCCCCATCACCGACAATCCCGGAACCCTGTCGGACAGTGAGCTGGCGCTCTTCTACACCATCTCCAGGGGCAACCTCGGGAAATCCCCAGTCTTCAAGACCCGGCGCTTCATCCACACCCACCAGCTGGTGGCCCAGGAAGTCCTCAAGATCCTGAGCTCCGAGAAGGTCCCTGTCTCCGGCGTGGCCTCCACCGTCTACAAGGCCCTCATCTTCACGTCGGTGCCCCGCTCCCGTTTCAACGCCATGCTGGACTCTTCGGGCAAGATCCTCGAGGGCCAGATCGGCATGTTCACCATCAAACGCGAGGAGAAGAAGACGGCCCAGGACATTCGCGCCGTGGACGATCTGGGCTTCATGGCCATGATCCCTTCCACGATCAAGGGCCTCACCATGGAGACCCCCTCGCTCACCCTGCGCATGAAGGGGAGCTATCCAAAAGATATCCAATATTTCAACACCTCACGGTATCACGTCTCGTTCGGCGCGAAGGACACCTTTACCCTCAAACTGAAACGGGACAGCCTCAAGGGGCTGACCCTGGGGACCATCCCCAGGGACATCCTCCCCTTCACGAAACCGGGCCCCGGCGTGGAGAGCGATCACGCGGTCATCAAGGAGATGGCCGCCAAGGCGGTGAAGAAGGAGAACAATCCCTTGAACCGGGTGAAACTCCTGACCGCCTTCGTGGCCCGCACCATAGAAGACAAGATGTTCTACGACTTCGACTCTGCGGTGAACGTGGCGAGGTTCAAAAAGGGCGACTGCACGGAACACTCCCTCCTGTTCACCGCCCTGGCCCGCTCCCTGGGCATCCCCGCGCGGCGAGTGGGCGGGGTCGGCCTGGTGAAGCTCGGAACCCGTCATCTCTTCGGTTACCACATGTGGGTGCAGGTGTGGCTGGGCCGCTGGATCGACGTGGATCCCACCTGGAATCAGGTCCCGGCTGATGTCTCCCATATCATGATGGGGGATGTCATGGACAGCCAGTGGATCCAGTCCATCGGCACCCTGAAGATCCACTCCCATACTCTCGGGAAGTAACCACACCCTCCTTCTCTCCATAAAAGGTTTGTAAAGCGCTTCAGATGCGGTATGCTGGGCATACAGGCCCTTATCCATCGGAGCAGCACATGAGCAAGACAGAGCTAGAAAACTCCCTGCATTTACTCAAGAACAGCCGCCGCGCCCACAGGCGCTTTCCCTATGAGACCGATATCACGGTGCAGATGTCGGATGAGACGATCCCGGCCGTCGCCTCGAACCTGAGCCTCGGCGGTATCTTCATCACGTTCGCCGGAAAGCTCCACGTCGGTGACCGCATCACCCTCCTCCTCACCCTCCCGGGCCTGCCCCAGGAGACGGTCCCCACAGAGGTCCGCTGGACCATCCCCCGGGACGAGAAACACACCGGCTGCGGCCTGGCCTTTCTCCACCTGAGCGACCGCGCCATGAACGCCATCATCACCCTCAGCACCAATGAGGAGTTGCGCAGTGTCTAGCGAAGAGGACACGCCCAGGACAGCACTCTTCCTCTTCGCTCCCGGCGTCGAGGAGACGGAGCTCGTGGCCACCGTGGACATGCTGCGCCGCGGCGGCGTCCGGTGCACCCTCGCCACCACGACCCCGGGGGTGGTAAACGCCTCCCGAAATGTCACCCTGTACATCCCCGAGGCTGCAAAAGACCACCTGGACACCTCCTTTGACGCCGTCGTGCTTCCGGGAGGGATGGACAACGTGACCACCCTGCTGGAGATCCCCTCCATCCTTCAGTACATCCGCACCGCCTGGGACCACGGCGTCCTCATCGGTGCCATCTGCGCCGCACCACTGATCCTCGAGCGATGCGGCATTCTCGACCACCTCGACGCCTTCACCTCCCACCCGGCCGTCCGGGAACGCTTCTCCGAGGGGCTGCTCGGTCGCTACAGCGAACGACGGGTGGTCGTGAGCGGACACGTCGTCACCTCCCGGGGACCGGGGACCGCCTGTGAATTCGGGCTCCACCTGATCCATCTCCTGCGGGGCCCGAAGATCGCCGACGCGGTCAACCGGGGCGTCCTCGCCCAGTACTAGGCCATGACCACCCCCGGACAGCTCTTCACCAAACCGATACGCTGGGCCATCCGCAAGATCGCCCGCAGGGTGGCGCCCCGCTTCCTCATCGGCATCACCGCCATCCTCTTCGACGACGACGGCAGGGTCTATGTGCAGCGGCACCGCTTCTGGCCCCGTCAGGCGTTCGGGTTCCCCGGCGGGTACCTGGCCCGCGGCGAGACCTGTGAGGAGGCGGCCCTCAGAGAGGTTCGCGAGGAGACGGGACTCACAGCCACGGATCTGACCCTCCTGGGCGTGGACGCCAGCGCCCGCGATCACCAGAACCTCTTCTACCTCGGCCGCATCCGCTCCAAGGAAGGCTTCCGCCTGCAGCGCCTCGAGGTCCTGGAAGGCCGCTTCGTCGAGCCCGACGACCTCCCCGAGCCCTTCCTCAAGGCGCACGGGAAATACTACTGCGAGCTTCATCCCCTGATCATGGATGTCGTGGCTGCCTGGGGAATTCCTACTTGAGGGACTGAAGCTTCTTCCTGATGACGGAGGCAGGACGGGCGCCGCGGAGGATCTCGGTCACCTCACCCTTGGCGTTGACCACATACATGTGGGGGATGCCACGGATCTGCAGCTCCTTGGGGAGGGTCCTGAGGGCCTTCGAGTAGGAACCGTCATCGAGACACACCTGGATCTTCTTGTTTGTGAAGTGTTTGGCCACCTCGTCCTTGACGCGTTCGCCGCCGCCGGAGTGGATGGAGACGATGGCGTACTTGGAGAAGTCGAGATCCTTGGCCAGCTCCTCGAAGTACTTGGCCTGGTGCCGGCAGTGGGGACACCGGTAGGACCAGACCTCAACGATGGCGGGCTTGCCCAGGTAGTCCTTGGGGGTGCAGGTCCCGCCCCAGAGGCTCGGAATGGAGAAGGTGGGGAGGGTCGACAGTTTTCCCGTCAGTTTCGTGCCTTCCTCTTGCTTCTTTTGACAGGCGAAGAGGGCCACGGAGGAGAGCAGAAGGGTTGTCAGAACCATTTTTTTCATGTGGGTACTCCTTGTGTACCGGCGTGGGCGGCCGGTGGGAAATCAGTGCTGATCGGCCTGGCGCCGGGGCCAGTTCCCCGTCGCGAGTCGCACGACCTGATCCAGGAGGGTGATGGCGTTCATGCCGAAATTGAGCCCGACCTGCATCCAGAACATTGCCTTATATAGGCCGAAAATAGCAAAAATCAAATGGATGAAGAGAATCACGTCCCGGCGGAAGAGATAGGCGACATAGGTGAACAGTCCCTTCTCCTTCCCGGCCGCGCCACCCTCTCCCATGAAGAAATAGGGGTACTGCGCCGTATCGATGACCCCGATGCGGTGGAGCACACGATACACCAGGAGCGAACACAGCAGATAGAGAGCGGCGCTCACGGCCCCAAGCACCATGTACAGCTGGGCCCCGGTGATGCGATACAGGACCACACCCAGCCCCAGCGAGAAGAAGGTCGTGGCCAGATCGTCCGCTACGGTGTCGAGCCATTGCCCAAGGATGGAGCCCATGAATTTGAGCCGGGCGATCTCTCCGTCGACGCAGTCGAAGACGAAGGAGAGCCAGTAGAAAGCCGCTCCCAGCAGGATGGTCGCTGGCCAGGCCACGAAGAGCGCCCCGACCGTAGCGGCGATGAAGCTCAGGATGGTCACGTGGTTCGGTGTCAGGGGCGTGTGGATGAGCAGCCGTGAAAACAGCCGGGAGACGGGGCGACCGAAGAAATAGGCCACGACGCCGTCGTTTTCAATGGGTTTCCGCAGCTCCCGCCAGAGGATCTCCCTGGCCTCGCGTACCGCCGAGGGGGTATCAAAGGCGACCTGGAGACTCTCGCCGGTCAGACTCCCCGAAACCAGCTCAGCCGCCAGTGAGGCCCGCTGATACAGCGCGTCGGCCCGCACCACGGGAAGCTCTCCCGCGGCTTTGGCGTAATCGATGTGCAGCGGGACAGGGCGGCGCGCGATGAGCCGCT
>QKIM01000175.1 GCA_003249585.1 Deltaproteobacteria bacterium | reverse complement strand
TGTTCGACCAGCCAGGTTCGGTTGATCAACCCGCCGTCCAGGGGCACAAGGGACACCTTCCCCGAGATGCCCCACCACTGCCTCAGGAGCGCCTCAGGATTCATGGCCACGCATCTGCCACACACCGGAGAATACGCGCTCCGACTCCCCCGTGAGAAGGACGTGACCGTCAGCCTGCAGTTCGAGTTGAAGTGCCCCGCCGGGCTGCACGATCCGCATCGGAGCGGTTCCAGATGTCCCACGGTGCAAGACGGTGGCGAAGGCTGCTGTAGCCCCCGTGCCACAGGCAAGCGTATAGCCTGCGCCCCGCTCCCAGACGGCCAGCTCCAGCGCTGTATCCCTGGTCGGACGGTAGAATCCGACGTTAATCCCCCCATCCCAGACACGCTCGACCTGGGGCCCGATGGAGAGGGCGAGGGCGACGGGATCCTCATCGGGCTCCACCAGGGAGACCGCGTGGGGGTTTCCCACATCAACAATAGTGAAATCGCGACCGGCGAGGCGTTCATCGGCGACGACCCTCGGAGCGCCTACATCCACACGCACAACTGAGACCATCCCTGAACGGGAGAGCACAACGCCCCCCCTCATTCCGGAGCGCGTCTCCACAGCCACCTGCCCTCCGGCGGGCTCGTAGCCTGCATCCACAAGGAATTTGACGACACTTCGGAGTCCATTGCCGCACATCATGGCGAGGGAACCGTCGGAGTTGATGATCTCCATGCGATATGCTGCTGATGGGCGGTCGACGATGAGAATCCCGTCCGCGCCTATCCCGAGACGACGATCGCACAGGCGAGCCACGGTCGCAGGGTCGAATTGCAGAGACTCTCCAACGGCATCGAAGAGGATGTAATCATTCCCGATAGCCTGGAATTTGTAAAAGGCCCGCTCCATTACTCCTCCCGCAGCCCGAGATACCGATCCAGCACGATACTCACCGCGGATCGAACGCTCAGGTGGTTGTATTCTACGGGCCCCCGGACAGGGGGCAGGAATCCGTCAAAGGCCGACTTCGCCTGCGGAGCGATGCCCCAGCCCGTTCCGAACACCAGGGCTACGGGGCGATCATTCTCCCTCAGATCCGCAAAGGAAAATGCGCCGATGTCCATTGTACGTGCCGATGTCCCGACGAGGAGCGGAGGAGTACCTTCCATGGCCGCGATGGAGGAGGCTGCCTCCTCCAGCGAGGAGGCGATGTGGGTGGTGACAAAGGCCTCGGCGCGGACCGGGTTGTTGGTCTTCCCCCACCCCTCCTTCCAGTGCCCGAGGATCTTGCGAACCAGATCCTGCTGGAGCTTGATGGGAGTGACAATGTGATAGCTGGAGATCCCGTAGGTCGCACAGGCCCTGGAGATGTCGTGGATGTCGAGGTTGGTGACCGCAGTGGTGACCACCTCCCCCTTGCGATTCAGGATTGGATAGTGCAGCAGGATCACATGGCTGTGACGGGCCCGGTCAGCGTTCATCACCGTCTCCTTCGTCCAGGAGCCGCTCATCATCCTGAGTGAGAGGATAGCGTGCCAGCAGATCGGGACGGCGGGCTCTTGTGCGCAGCAGAGACTCCCGGTGGCGCCATTTCTGGATGTTTGCGTGGTGTCCCGACAGCAGAATCTCGGGAACCTTGTGCCCGAGGAAATCCGCCGGTCTCGAATATTGAGGATATTCCAAAAGGCCGTTGGTGTGGCTCTCCTCGGAGAGGGAGTCCTGATTCCCCATCATGCCTGGGATGAGCCTGGTCACGGCCTCGATGACAGCCATTGCCGCCAGCTCTCCGCCGTTGAGGACAAAATCTCCCAGGGAGAGTTCCTCGTCGACGAAGTGGTCCCGAATCCGCTGGTCGATCCCTTCATAGCGCCCACACAGGAGGATCAGTGGACAATCGATCTCCGCAAGACTCCTGGCGCGGGAGTGGGTGAAGGGTGCCCCCTGGGGCGACATGAAGATGACGTGCCCATTTCTTCCGAAAAGTTCGTGGGCCGCCCCCAGCGCGGCATGGAGCGGCTGCGGGGTCATGACCATGCCTGGGCCTCCACCGTAGGGGACATCATCGACCCGGCGGTGTTTGTCCGCGGTGTATTCCCTGATATCCACCAGACCAAATTCCAACAGCCCGTTTTCCACGCCCTTGCCAATGAGGCTCTCAGCGAAGAAGGGCTCGAACAGACCGGGGAAGATGGTGACGACGGCAATCTGCATGGAGTATTACCTCTCTTTGGTGATGGGCGCCCCATCTTCAGGGGTCCATGCGATATACAGCCGTCGTTCTGCGGGGATATACTCCAGGAAATTTTCCGGAGGCAGGGGCAGGAGCAGCTCTCGCCCGTCGACCTGGTAGATGAGCATCGGATAGGGCGTGGGAGCGTCGTAGAGCCCCATCACCTCACCGACAGTCTGGCCGTCCGGGAGGATGAGGGTGCAGCCGACAAGGTCGGCGAGATAGACCTCGTCCTCGTCGAGTTCACCGAGGACGTCCCGATCCACAACCACCTGCCAGCCCCGAAACCGCTCGGCCTGATCCCGCCCCGTGATCCCATTGAAGGTCATGAGGAGCGCCCCTCCCGAGAGCCTTGTGCACGTCTTCACGGAACTGGCCCGGCGCTCTCCCTTTGGAGAGAGCAGGGTCACCTCATCCATGTCGACAAGCGTGTCGCCGCCCATGGGCAGGATCGTAAGGCCCCCCTTGAGGCCATGAGCCTTGACCACTCTTCCGATGCAGAGTTCACGGGCAGTAGTGTCTGACCGAGTCACGATGGATTTCCCCAGCACTCACCACGGCCCGGCGTGGGCGCCGGCGGCGTACGCGGCGGGGGTGCGGGGTGGGACGCGCGGATGGAGGAGCTGTCAGTTGCCGGCGATTTTGGCTTTATAGGTCTTGATGAGCCGCTTGACGGTGTCGGTGGGCTGGACACCCTGAGAGAGCCAGTACTCAACGCGGTCCATTTTCAGTTCGATAACTGCAGGGTCCGCTACGGGGTTGTAGTATCCGACCTTCTCGGAAATTCTTCCATCGCGGCGGAATTTCTCATCTGCTACGACCACTCTGTAAAATGGTTGTTTTTTGGCGCCACCGCGGGCGAGCTTCATTTTCACTGCCATGAATAGTACCTCCAAGCCTCCTTCAAATGGAAGCTGAAGCAGTTTATAGATGATGAGTGAGCAAAGATCAAGTGGGAAGCAGTTTTTTCCTCCACCTTTTTCCCAATCAGGACGAAAAGTGAGAAAAAGCGCTTCAAATGCCTCACCCCTTGGGGTATTACCCATGGCGAACCCCGTCGGTTCCGGAAAGGGCCCAATGGCTTTCACCACATTTATTCTCCTTGTTCAAATTCTTGCGCAGCCGGCCCCCGCACCGGTAGCGGCCGACTCCCTGCCCTCCCCAGAGGCCATCCTCAAGCTCGACAGCTTCAAGCGGGCGGAGTGGTGCAGACACCTCACCCTCAAGGAAGACGAGAAGGCCATCAGGGCACGCCTCTTCACCCCGATCCAGACCTCCAGCCTTGAGGTCGCCCGCAACTATCTGGAGATGAAGGGGATCAAGCTGCCGTCTCCCTCGGGATACTTCCACCCTCCGCGCGCACAGATCACCATCAGCGAAGTCAGACGGGAAGCCAAGAAAACCCCATCTGTCCTGAACGCGCTTTTGGGCGCCCCGGCCTTCGACGGCGCCAAGGGCCGCACCATCGGCGACCTGATCCTGCGCGGGTGCATGATCGAGTCCCTCGGCAGGACCAAGCCCCCCTTCCTCGCCCGCCTCCTTCACGACGCC
>QKIM01000465.1 GCA_003249585.1 Deltaproteobacteria bacterium | reverse complement strand
CCGCCGCGGTGATCTTCTGGGGCATGAAATCGCTGACCATGTGGGGGTACAGATATCTCACGGCGTCGTAGCTTCCCAGTCGTGCCAGATGCCTGGCGGCGACGATCCGCAGGGAGATGTGTTTCACCGCCTGATTGAGCACGGGGATGGCCTCACGTTTACCCAGGGCGGCGAGTCCCAGAGCCGCCGTATAGCGTGAGGTGCCATCGTGGAGGGCCTTCAGGAGGATGGGGATGGCACGGAGATCTCCGGCGTTGGCCAACGCCTGGGCAGCGCGAACACGATCCCCTGGGCGTTTGTGCCTGGTCGCCATATGGAACAGGTGATCCCTGGCGGGGGCGAATCCCAGGTGTGCAGCGGCTTCGGCGGCGGAGAACCGTGTCTGCTTGATGTTCATGAGCTGCCGGAGAAACTTCAGGGCCGAAGGGTCGCCGAGAATACCCAGGGAGAAGGCCGAGGAGGAAGCCTGGGCGGCGTTCTTGGAGTACAGCGTATCTCGGAGCATGATGATGGCGTCGTGATCTCCCAGCCGGGCCAGGGCACGGGCGGCCAGGCGGCGTCTGGGCCCCTCCTCGGTCAGGAGGCTTCGCAGCTTGGCGATGGCCGGTTTTTTGCCGTGGGCGGCCAGGATCTCCACGCCGTCGATCTCCCACAGGGACTCGCACGGTTTTTCCAGGAGGGCCATGAGGATGTTCTGGGACTGGACCTGATACTCCTCGGTCTTTTCGGGGAGGGCGTCCTCCATTTTCTGCTTCACCGATGGAGAGGAGAAGGTGGCGGTGCGACCTGGGAAGGCCCTCGGAAAGTTTCTGAAGGGGGTCTCGGAGGGCGCCTCGCCAAGGTTCCCCGCGGCATGGAGGATCATGTACAGGACGGCCGAGGTGGCCAAAAGGAGCACGGCCCCCATGAGGAGCCGGCGAGGTTCCAGCGAGATTCCCGGCCCACGATGCGGGCCGGCGAGGAGCCACTGTGAGGCCAGACTCGGCGGGATTTTTCCCGCGCACCGTGCCGAACACACCAGGGAGACGGAGCTCTCGGAGATCACGGCGAAGGGAGTGGTCTCGGCGTCGAAGCGCCGGCTGCATATCGGACACGCTCTCATGGGAACACCACGCATTTGCTCCACCCGTGGTGGGCGACGGTCCGGACGATATGCTCCATGAGGTAGTCTCTGCGTTTGATGACGGAATCGATCTCCTTGTCGGTGAGGATGTGTTTCCAGGGTGCGCCCTTCACCTGCGCCAGCTCCTTCTTGATCCTGGCAGCCGTGAGCGCCTTCAGGCGGCCGATGAACTTTTTGGAGAAGCGGCGGACCTGGGACATGTAGATGCGGGCCATTCCGGACCCCTGGTCGTTGGGGTAGAAGGAGAAGGTGTTGTCCATGAAGTACAGATGGGTCTTGTCCGGAGTGCTCAGGGTGTTGGAGCCTGTGAAGCGGTCCGGGTTGTTGATGATGAAGTCATAGAGGATCATGTTGCTGATCTGGGCCGCCATGAGGAACTGGTCCCTGAAGAGGGGATCGTAGGGCGCCAGCCAGCTCATCCATTTACTGCGCCAGGCGAAGGACTCCAGGTGCATGTAGTTGATCACGGGGATCCAGTGGGAGACCTCTCCGCGGAGGGTTCCGTCCTTGTAGAACTTCACCTCTCGGAGGATGCGCCGGAGCTGGAGGAAGGAGACGCCCTTGAGTTTGGTCATGAGCTCCTTACGGGTGATGACCCGCCACGTCGCCGGGGGAACCCGCGACATGCCCAGCAGCTTGTTGATGTGGTAGGCGGCGATCTCGTACCGGGGCACGGTCTCCTCATGGAACTGGTCTGGCTTGAAGGCCGCACTGGTCCCGTCGACGAAATCCAGGCGCAGGGAGATGGTCGAACCGCCGATGTTGAAGCCGATGGCCTTGATCTTCGCCGTCTGGATGTGTTTGAGCAGCTTCTCGTCCCTGCGGTTCTCCCAGAAGCCAGGCCTGTCCTGGAGTTTCTTGCGGACGCCGGGGTCGTCGCCGTGGGAGAGGGGCGCCGTCCAGGGGTTGTCGAGGCGCGCCGGGGAACCGAAGAGAATGAAGAGGATGAAGAAGAGTGTGCTCATAATGGTCACATTGTGATAAAATGTATTAAACTATCCTACATCAGTTCTATCAGACATCGGGGGGGTGCACAAAATATTTTAGTGTTTTTTTCCCCCGAGCGGATCATTTTTCCGAAGAACCATCCTTTCGGGGAGGAAAAGAGGGCTGGAAAGAGAATAAATGTTATTAAAATCCCAGTGTAATTGAGTTATAGTACACCTGCCGGGCGCTTCGCCCCTGAGGGAGCGGACGTCTCCGGAGCGTCGTCACGAGGAGTACCTTCCGTCGAAAGCCCCATGGAGTTGACATGCGTGTTTCCTTTGTCACCGTTCTGTATGCCGCCGCTGTCCTGGTCTTTCTTGCCTGCAGTTTCGATCCTGCCGGACTGTCAGAGGCGGCCACCGATGCCGATGTGGATGCCATGGATAAAGACGGAGATCTCTTTGACGTCGTGGACGCTGTCACCGACGTGACCGACGTGACCGATGTGACCGACGTGACCGACGTGACCGATGCTGTGGATGCGGACGGAGGAGACGGCGGCACCGGGTGTACCGCGGCGGACAACGAGTGTCTGGATTACTACACGCTCAACGTCTGCACCGGGACCGGAGAGATGATCCCCATGAACTGCCCATATGGCTGCGATCCCAGCGTGCCGACCTGCTTCCAGCTTACACCCTCCAATGGCGTCGACGCCTCGCTCATCATGCAACCTGGGCTGGCAGGCTGGACTCTTGCCACCGACGCCCAGCTCATGACAGACACGGGCGAGATCCTCATCAACGGCAATCAGTATCGGGTCCCCGGGACCGGACTGGAGCCCCAATCAGGGATCTACTATGATGTCGTCCCCATGAGCGACGGTTCCGAGGCAGGCCTCTTCGTCATGGATTCGCTGACCATCCTTTCCGGGGTTACCCTGAGCGTTTCTGGAGGGTTGCCGCTTATCCTCCTCACGGATACCACCAGGATCGCCGGGGTGATCGATGTCTCCGGTACATCGTTATCATGCTCCAACGCAAACCGGACCTGTCCGGGGCCGGGGGGGTTTCGAGGCGGCGATGCCAACGGCGACGGTTCGGGGCCGGGCGCCGGTGGTGACGGCGTGGATGATTATTTTAGTGATGAGACCGGTGGTGGCGGTGCGGGTTTCGGCACCGCAGGCGGCCAGGGGGGCGGTTCCGACGGCGGCAGCGCCGGGAGCCTCTACGGTTCAGACCTCTGTGAACCTCTCATCGGCGGTTCCGGCGGCGGTGGCGGCGGACATGGGACACTCACCTCCACCAGCACCAGCCAGGGCAAGGGAGGAGGAGGCGGCGGTGCCGTGCAGATCTCGGCGCTCTCCTACCTTGAGGTGGGTTCCATGGATCCGACGCTCTGCGGGGTCCTGGCCAACGGGCAGGGCGGCGGCGCCAACGACTCCTCGTACGAATCCGGTGGTGGCGGCGGCGGTTCCGGCGGCGCCATTATTCTCGAGGCTCCCAGGATTCATATCTATATGGGCGCCGTCATCGCGGCCAACGGCGGCGGTGGCGCGGCGGGACGGGAGTCCTCCAGTCACGGGAGTCCCGGACTCCCCTCGTCGACACCCGCTCCCGGCGGGTCCTGCAGCGGGTGCAACACGGGCGGAGATGGCGGGTCGGCCGAGCGCACCGTCCCCAAGAATGGGGACAACAATGAGTCTGGCGACGGGACCGGTG
>QKIM01000272.1 GCA_003249585.1 Deltaproteobacteria bacterium | reverse complement strand
GACAATCTTTCATTGCTGGGGTTCCCCTAAGGTGCATTATGAAGATTTGCGTCATCGGTACAGGTTATGTGGGTCTTGTGGCGGGAGCCGCCTTCGCTGACTTCGGCAACGACGTCACGTGCGTGGACATCGACCAGGAGAAGGTCGACATGCTGCGCAGGGGAGAGATTCCCATCTACGAGCCGGGCCTCGACCGCATCGTCGAGCGGAACACCGCCAAGGGCCGGCTCCTCTTCTCCACGGAGATCGAGAGCTCCGTGAAGGATCGTCAGGTGGTCTTTCTGGCCGTGGGGACCCCCCAGGGGGACGACGGAAACGCCAACCTGTCCTATCTGAAGTCCGCCGCGCTGAGCGTGGCCAAGGGCATCAACGGGTTCACCGTGGTGGTCGACAAATCCACGGTCCCCGTGGGCACCGCCGAGGTGATCCAGAAGATCTTCGACGAGAATTCCGACCACGAGGCCGTGGTCATCTCCAATCCGGAATTCCTCAAAGAAGGCGACGCCATCAACGACTTCATGAAGCCCGAGAGGGTCATCATCGGGACCACCAGCGAGCGCGCCCGACACATCATGGGAGACCTCTACGCCCCCTTCGTGCGCTCACGTAACCGGATCCTGTTCATGGACGCCAGGAGCGCCGAACTCACCAAATACGCCTCAAACGCCTTTTTGGCCACCCGCATCTCCTTCATGAACGAGATGGCCCGGTTGTGTGACACCGTGGGCGCCGATGTGGAGTTCGTCCGCAAGGGCATGGGCGCCGACTCGCGCATCGGGCCCAAGTTCCTCTACCCCGGCATCGGGTATGGAGGGAGTTGTTTCCCAAAGGATATCAGTGCAATCCTTTATCTCTCCCAGCAGGCTGATGTCCCGCTGCAGGTCATCGGCGCCACCAGCACGGTGAACGACAGCCAGAAGTCCTATCTCGTTGACAAGCTCGAGCGCAGGGTCGGCGGCAGCATCAAGGGGCTCACCGTGGGCATCCTGGGGCTGGCCTTCAAACCCAACACTGACGACGTCCGTGAGGCCCCTGCCCACAAGATCGTCGACAGACTGCTGGCCTCGGAGGTCACAGTGCAGGCCTACGATCCCATCGCCATGGAGAACTTCGCCAAGGAGCACCCCGCCATCGAGGGTCGCCTCACCTACTGCAAGAACCTCTACGAGACCGTGACCGGGTGCGATGTCGTCTTCCTGTGCACCGAGTGGCACGAGCTGCAGCGCCCGGATTTTGCCCGGATCCGTGAACTCATGCGCGGCAACCTCCTCTTTGACGGCCGCAACGTCTGGTCCGCCAACGAAACCAAGGAGGCCGGATTCATCATGGAGAGCGTGGGGAGACCCACCATCGAAGGGAAATGATCATGGGTCGCACAGTCCGCACGAGAATCGCCCCCTCCCCCACGGGAGATCCCCACGTCGGTACGGCGTACATCGCGCTGTTCAATTATGTCTTCGCCAAAAAACACGGCGGCGACTTCCTCCTGCGCATCGAGGACACGGACCAGACCCGCGCCCGCAGCGACTCCGAAGAGGCCATCATGACTAGCCTCAAGTGGCTCGGTCTGTCCTGGGACGAGGGGCCCGATGTGGGTGGCCCCAAGGGGCCCTATCGGCAGAGCGAGCGGCGGGAGATCTACCAGGCACACGCCGAGCAGCTCCTTGAGCGAGGCGAGGCCTATCGCTGCTTCTGCACCCCCGATCGGTTGGCCGCCCTGCGTGAAGAGCAGCGGCTGGCCAAGGGGCGAATGGGATACGACTACCACTGTCGCGAGATCCCGGCTGAAGAATCCGCCCGTCGTGCCGCCGCCGGCGAGCCCTTCACCATCCGGCTGAAGATGCCCAAGGAAGGCACCTCCGTCATGCAGGACCTCCTGCGCGGAGAGGTACGGCGCAGCTTTGAGGAGCTCGACGACCAGGTGCTGCTCAAGAGCGACGGGTTCCCCACCTACCACCTCGCCAACGTCGTGGACGATCACCTCATGGAGATCACCCACGTCATCCGCGCCGAGGAGTGGATCCCCTCCACCCCCAAGCATGTGCGGCTCTACGAGGCCTTCGGCTGGGAGGCCCCCGTGTGGATCCATATGCCGCTGCTGCGCAACCCGGACAAGAACAAGTCCAAGATCTCCAAAAGAAAAAACCCCGTCTCTCTTGCCTTCTACAAGGAAGCGGGCATTCTCCCCGAGGCGCTGGTCAACTTCCTCGCCCTCATGGGTTTCTCCTTCGGCGACGACATGGAGAAGTTCACGGTGGCGCAGATGGTCGAGGTCTTTGACTTCGAAAAGGTGAGTCTGGGTGGTCCCGTCTTCGATCTGGACAAGCTCAACTGGCTCAACGGGCTGTATATGCGTGATCTGTCCGAGGAGCGCCTCCTTGAGGAGATTCAGGCTATCTGGCTCAACCCGACATACTTCGCCAAGCTCCTCCCCCTGGTCCAGAATCGCATGAAGAATCTCAACGATTTCATTGACCAGACGGCCTTCTTCTACAATGTCGAGCTTGCCTACGAGGGGGCTGACGGGGCCGCCCTGCTCCCCAAGGGGAAGACCCAAAAGGAGATGGCCGACGCGCTCATGGGCGCCGCCGACGCCATGGACGCCATGGAGTCCTGGTCCGTGGCGAACATTGAGGCCGCCCTTCGAGCCCTGGCCGAGGAGAAAGGATTGAAGATCAAGGAACTCTTCATGCCTGTCCGCGTGGCCATCTCCGGCCGCAAGGCTTCTCCTCCCCTCTTCGAGTCCATGGAGGCCCTGGGCCGGGAGCGCGTCCGCTTCCGCCTGCGCAAGGCCGCCGAGTACGTCAAGACCCTCCCCTGATCCATCGCCCCCTCCAGTATAGCCAGCACACCAGGGAGGAACCACCCCAAGGTGGGCCAGACCTGAACCTGTCCCAGGAGAATGTCTTTACGTGATTATTTGAGGGAAAGAAGAGGAATTAGCGGCAAAAGGAATTAGCGGCGGCGACGGACGCGGACGGTCCGGGTGTGACGCACGGGGCGGCGGGCAGGACGGCGATTGTGGCGAACGACCGCTCTGCGGCGGTAGTTGCGGGCGCGTACGGGGCGACGATAGTAGCTGGGGCGGTGATACCGGGCGTGCCAGCGGTTGTAGCGGACGCGGTTCACTCTCCAGTAACTGACGGCGGCGCTGTAGTTCGCCCAGCTGGCGGGGATCCAGACCTGCATGCCGCTTCTGTAGTAGTAGGGACGGCCAAGGGCGTCAAAGTACACCAGGTTGCCATAGTAGTAGTAAGGGGTGTATCCACCGTAGCTGTAAGAAACGTGGCCGGGGGTAGCAGAAACCACGCAGCCGGAGGCGGCGGTCACAACGGCCAGGGCCATAACGGTACCAAGAATGAGAACTTTCTTCATAGGGGCTCCTTTCGGTTATCGACTGTCCATAGTCTGAATAGAAAAAGTAGTAGTGACGAAACTCGACTTAGTCAACAAGATTTGTGTCCAAATACGTCGGGAGCGCGCGGCGTATTCACCTCCCCATGCACTTTTTCCGTATTCTTTTTTTATCTTTTTTTGGAAAGCTCTCTGGAAAACCGGACAAATCAGAGAAAATAGATTTGAAAATCCAGGCCCTCGTCCGAAATCCCCAGGGTGGCCAGGGGGGGTCTCGGGGGATGGGTTCCCGTGGGATCGAGGCGGGGGGCGCACAGGGAACCTGGGTTGAGGAACCGGACTGAGTCCCGGAGTGAGTCCCGAGGCACATGGGTGTGCCCATAGAGGACCGCGTCCAGGGGGTGATCCGTGACGCTGCGGATGAGGCGCAGC
>QKIM01000432.1 GCA_003249585.1 Deltaproteobacteria bacterium | reverse complement strand
AAGCGTCCCGCCTTCGCCCTCATCAGCCTCAAGGAGGAGCAGCTGCGCCTGGCCCGCAAGGCCCTGAGCTTCGACCGGATCCCGCGGCTACTGGCGGTCACCCAGTACAAGAATTCCCAGGGGTTCGGGGAACTGGAGCCCGAGCACCAGTGGTTCATCGGGCTCACCTTCTCCTGGGAGTTCGACTGGATGAACAAGACCCGGGAGCTGGACAAGCTGGCCCTCAAGGGGCGGGAGCTGGACCTCACGCGGGAGAAGGTACGCCGGGGCGTCACCCTGGAGATCCACAAGGCGCATCTGGAGGTGCTCACGGCCCGGGCCCTCGTGGGGGCGCGCAGGGAGGCGGTGGCGGCGGCGCTCAAGGCCTACGACAAACTGAACCGGCTGCTGACCGAGCGGTACACCACCAACGCCGAGCTGCTGACCGCCCGCACGGAGTTGACCAAGGCGCGGGTCAACATGCTCACGGCCCGGTACGACTACCTGCTGGCCCTCAGGACCTACCGCAACAGCTGCATTCCGTAGCGCGACGAGCGGGGGAGCGTCCTCCCGCGGGGGGCCTGAGTAAACACGATGCGGATTGGGGAGAATGTGGTATACTGTCGCGGACCATCCCCCACGAGACAAGGACGTACACCATGAAACTCCCCCTTTTCTTCCTTACAGTCGCCGGTCTTTTCCTCGCCGCCTGTGCCGGCGGCAACCCCAGCTCCAACTTCCAGTGCGGGGATGGCGTGATCCAGGAGGGCGAGGAGTGTGAACCGCCGGGAGAGGGCGCCTGCAGCCAGTACTGCGTCCGGGACCCCTCCAAGTGCGGCGACGGGCTGTGCGAGGCCCCCGAGTCCCTTGCCAACTGCGCCGTGGACTGCGAGAACCAGACCTTCTGCGGGGACGGCACGCGAGACATGGGTGAGGACTGCGACGGCACCGACCTCAACGGGGCCACCTGCGAATCCATCGGGCTGGGATCGGGCACCCTGACCTGCGCCGGGGACTGCACCTTCGACACCTCGGACTGCGAGGCGCCCGCCTACTGCGGCAACAACACCGTGGACGGCGACGAGGCGTGCGACACCATGGATCTGCAAGGGCAGAGCTGCCAGACCCTGGGGTTCTCGGGCGGGACCCTGCGCTGCACGGCGGCCTGCACCCTGGACACCGCCTCGTGCATCGACGCCAACTGCGGCAACGAGACCATGGAGGGCGCCGAAGAGTGTGACGGCGCGGACTTCGGCGGCGCCTCCTGCTCGAGCGTGGGCACCTTCAACAACGGCACCCTCAAGTGCAACGCCGACTGCACCCTCGATGGCTCGGGGTGTGGCTTTTGCGCCAACAACATCATCGAGGGGACCGAAGAGTGCGACGGGGCCAACCTGGGCGGCAAGACCTGCGGAAGCGTCGGCTACTCCGGCGGGACCCTGGGCTGCCGCGCCGACTGCACCCTGGACACCTCGGGGTGCAGCGTCTGCGGCAACGGCACCGCAGAAGACGGCGAGGAGTGTGACGGTTCGAGCCTCGGCGGCGCCACCTGCTCCACCCTGGGCTACCAGGGAGGCACCCTGGCCTGCGGCGCCACCTGCCGCTACAACACCTCGGCCTGCTACAACGTGGTGTGCGGGGACGGTGACATCACCGGCACCGAGCAGTGCGACGGATCCAACCTGGGCGGGGCCACCTGCGCCTCCCTGGGCTATGTGGGCGGCAGCCTCGCGTGTACCTCGGGCTGTTCCTTCAACGTGGCCGGCTGCAGCATGTGCGGCGACGGCAGCGTGGACAGCGGGGAGCAGTGCGACGGGGCCGACTTCAACGGCCAGACCTGCGTCACCGAGGGGTTCGACGCGGGCAGTCTCGCCTGCAACGCCAACTGCACCCTCAACTACACCGGGTGCTCCACCTTCACCTGCGGCGACGGCAGCGTCAACGGCGCCGACGAGTGCGACGGCTCCAACCTCGACGGCGAGACCTGCACCACCCTGGGCTACACGGGGGGCACCCTCTCGTGCTCCTCCTCGTGCACCTTCAACACCGCCTCCTGCAGCGTCTGCGGCAACGGCGTCATCGACTCCGGCGAGGAGTGCGACGACGGCAACACCGCCACCAATGACGGCTGCAGCGCCTCGTGCCAGGTGGAGGACAACTTCTACCTCCCCGTGCGGCTCGTGGGGGGCGAGGGGACCAACGAGGGGCGCCTGGAGGTGTACTTCGAGGGCGACTGGGAGCAGGTGTGCGACGACATCTACACCACCGCCCAGCAGCATGCCCTGGCCAACCTGCTCTGCACACAGCTGGGCTACACGGGGACCGGTCACACCTTCACCTCCAGCTACGCCGACAGCGGCAACGACGTCTTCCTCATGGACGACGTGCAGTGTACGGGGACGGAGACCAACCTGGCGCAGTGCCCCTTCAAGGGCTGGTGGCAGGAGAACTGCTCCTCCTACGAGACCGTGGGCATCGCCTGCGCGCCCGCAGATGGCGACGTGCGGCTGGTCAACGGCCCCTCGGGGATGGAGGGGAAGATGGAGGTCTACCACGACGGCACCTGGGCCGACGTCTGCGACGACGTCATCTGGTACACCACCAACGACTACGGCACCCGCGTGTTCTGCAACCAGATGGGGTACAAGTACGGCGGCTTCCTCCAGTACACCTACACGGGGACGGGCACCTTCCACCTGGACAACGTCTCCTGCGCGGGCACCGAGGCGCGCCTCGCCGACTGCAGCCACAACGACTGGGGAGACCATGACTGCTCCGCCTCCGAGGCCTCGGGGGCGTGGTGCGAGGTGTGGCAGGAGGGGGACATCCGCATGGTGGGCGGCCCCGGTCTCAACGAGGGGCGGGTCGAGATCCTCCACAACAACGTGTGGGGCTCCATCTGCGACGACGGCATGGAGTCCGGCGCGACGGACGGCGTGAACTTCACCTCGGTGGCCTGCACGGAGCTGGGCTTCAACACCACGGGGAGCATCGACGCCTACCCCTCCAACTACCCCGGGACGGATCCCATCTGGCTCGACGAGGTCTCCTGCACGGGCTCCGAGGCCACCGTCTCCGTGTGCCCCGCCGACGCCTGGGGGGAACACGACTGCTCCCACAATGAGGACACCGTCCTCGTCTGCACGCCCTGACCCCTCCCCCGCCCCTGGCTCGATTGCCCAGTTTTCGCTTGAATCCTGTACGGTTCTGTGTCAATAGGGGTGTGCGCCCCCGGGACGCGGACCCCCGCTTTCGTTCCCCACGGGGGCCGGAGACTGTTATGGACAACGACACCAGGACACCAGACGTGTCCAACGAAATCAAACAGATACACAGCGGATTCGTGGCGCTTTTAGGGCGCCCCAATGTGGGCAAGTCCACGCTCCTCAACCATCTGGTGGGGGACAAGGTCGCCATCACCTCCCCGAAGCCGCAGACCACGCGGGATCGGATCGTGGGCGTCTACCACGGCGAAGACCTCCAGATCGCCTTCGTGGACACCCCCGGCTACCACGACGCCAAGAAGAAGAAGCTCAACCGGTACATGGTGACCGCCGCGGTCTCGGCCCTCGACGAGGTGGACGCCGTGATCGTGCTGGTGGACGCCACCTCGAAGACCGACGAGACCCGGGAGCGCTACGGCGCCCTCTCGCTGATCGCCCGGGCCAAGGACCTGGGCAAGCCCGTCATCGTGGCCCTCAACAAGGTGGACATCCTGAAGTACAAGCCCGAGCTGCTCCCCCTCATGGAGACCTTCTCCGCCCTGGAGGGGGTCGGCGCGGTGGTGCCCATCTCCTCGGTGACCGGCGACGGGGTGGACG
>QKIM01000399.1 GCA_003249585.1 Deltaproteobacteria bacterium | reverse complement strand
GGGTGAACGGCCTTGATCTTGAAAAAGCGGGAGAAGAAGGAGCCCGTGGTGTCGATGGCGCGAAATTCCTGAATCGGCGGATCGCTCTTGAGCGTTTCCAGAATCAGATATTTTCCGAACCGTTGAGGTTTGATGAAGGCCATGGCCTCGGACTCCTGTGGGGAACGTCTCTGTATTACCAGCATTCGCGGGAATGATCAACGATTCCTGCTGTGATTCCGGACTTCCCATGGGAAATTCGCCAAAGCCGCTACCAGTGTGACGGTCCCGTCGGAGAGGATCCTACATGGCCGCCGTGCGAGCGCAAAAAAAAACGACCCTTCCGGGGACGACGGTCCCCTCCAGATGCCCGGAGCGGAAATTTTCTTCGCCTTCTCTCGATACCGTGGCATAACCTACATCCCTATGAGGTTATAGATTACTCCATGGACCAGATCCTCGTCGCCCTCATGCTCGGCTTCTCCTTCGGCAACCTGTGGTTGTGCGCCATCCTGGTATTCAGCCTCCAGACCACCAACCGCTTCACCTGCCTGGGGTACCTCGCAGGACGCGCGGGCGCCATCGTCACCCTGGGATTTCTCCTCTCTCTGGCGGGGACCATGGTGACCATCTCCCGGGGGGCCGTCAACCTGGCCAGCGGGATCCTGCTCCTGGGGTTCACGGCGTGGCTGGCCGCCACCCAGCTGGCGGGCTGGACCCCCCCGTGGCGCCGCCGCACGGGTGACGGAGGCTCTCCGGCCGCCTGCAACGGCGAGTGTTCAGGCTGCCCCACCCGGGGGCACCATGAGTACATGGATGCCTGCTCGGCCTGCCACGATCACGGCCCCTGCAGCGCCGAGGAGCCCGAGGTCGCCGCCATCACCACCGAGGCCCGCCGTGCATGGGGGAAGACCAGCGAGATCTCCCGGACCACGGGGTTCACCCTCGGTCTCGCCATCGGCGCCCTGAGGGGGGCAGCCATGTGCGCCAAGCTGGTGGTGCTCATCCCCATCCTGTTGAACGCCTCCCCCGTGCGCGGGCTCGCCATCTCCGGCGCCTTCGCCCTGTCTTCCTCCATCTATCCGCTGCTGGGCTTCCTGCTCGGGAGTGTGGCCCTCAAGCTCGTCGCCTACAAGCGCGCCCTCTTCATCGTGAGCTGCCTGTTTCTCGCCGGCTCCGGAGTCCACTACCTCTACGCCGCCTTTCGCCACCTGTAGATCGCTGTCTCATCACGCCATGAGATCAACGTTGCGAGCAGAATGCACGAGCAGCGTCTCGGGGAGGCCGCGGAGGAACTCATCGCTCGTCGCCATATAGGCCTCGAAATCGCCAAAGACATGGTCGGAGAGCCCGAGGAAGACGAGGTCTGCCTTGCGGGATGTCTCGCTGATGGTGTGGAAGATGGACTCGTCGTACATCACGACCTTGATGCTCATGTTGATCCGCGAGGCATCGCACAGCCCCTCGAGGTCCTTCTGGGCCTGCTTGCGCTCCTCCTTGCTGCGCACGACGCGGAGCAGCCGGATGCCGCGATTGAACCGGAGCTTGTCCGTGGTGGCCAGATAGGCGAAGATGGCCATGAGCGGCCCGTTGCCCTGCCCAGCCCACCACAGGTCGATCTTGCGGCGGCGGTTCTTGAACCCTTCGCCGGGGCGCTTGTGCACCACCACGTTGAGATCGTAGGCAGAGAGGGTGCGGAGGATCTCCACGAGCCGGGCCCGGACCGCGGGTTCCCTGGTGTCCCCGGGGTAGGGCAGCATCACGGTGTTGGGCCTGAGACTCCCGATGGAATAGCTCTGCAGGACGGTATCGAAATGGGAGGAGGGGTCCTCGACGATGACCGAGTCGGCGAAGGCGACCACGTCCTCTTTGTGGAGCATGGCGCGCAGCACTTCCAACCGCTTGTGGCGCTCCTCGTGGCGCTCCTTGAGGGTGCCGCCGTGTGCGCGAAGCTCCAGGACCGAGAGGATCCCTCGACGGCTCTCGATATGGGCGGCGCTGCAGATGAGATCCCGCTCCTCCTCGCAGTCGTCGGTGAGGGTCATGAGGGCCGGACGCCAGTTCTTCGCGTCGACGCGGGAGGACTCCAGCAGCAGCAGGTTCTGCCGGATGCGGGAGAAGATGTACCCGCGCTTGGCGTCGTTCCAGTCGCTCTTGACCCGCCCCTTGAGGCTCAGGTAGACCAGCCACGCGATCCCCACGGAGACGACGGCGTAGGTCTCGTCGATCTTGAACATGGCATAGCCGCAGGCGATGGCTCCGGCCAGGGCCACGGGCCACCCGAAGATCTTGAAGCGCGGCCGGAAGCTCGGGTTGCCGCCCCGCCCCTCGACGAAGGCCGAGAGGTTGATCATCCCGTAGGCGATGAGGAAGAACATGGAGATGATCTGGGCGATGGTGTTGAGGCCGCCGGCCCACACGATGGCCAGCGCGATGAGGAGGCTCAGGACCGTGGCGCGGCGGGGCTCGTTGGTGGGCCCCTCACCCTTGCCGAAGTACTCCAGGAAGGGGAGCAGACGATCCTGCCCCATGGCCTGCAGGATACGCGGCGCCCCCAGGAAGGATCCCAGGGCCGAGGAGAGGGTGGCGGCGAATACGCCCAGGACCACCAGGGGCATGAAGACGCTCATCTTCTTGAGGGCACCGAAGGGATCGGCCGCCATGGCGCTCTGGCTGGAGAACCCCGCCAGCAGGACCAGCTCCAGGAGATAGATAATGGCCGTGAAGATGATGGCGAAGAGGGTCCCCCGGGGAATGGACACCGCCGGGTTCTTGAGATCGCCGGACATGTTGGCCCCGGCCGTGATCCCCGTCGCTGCGGGGAAGAAGATGGCGAAGACCACCCAGAAGCTCATGCCTGAGCCGCTGCGGGTGCCCAGGTTGGCGCTGAAGGTGCCGGTCTTGAAGTGGATGATTCCCCCCACCAGGAAGGAGAGCACCGAGAGCAGGAGCGCGCCGAGGATGAAGTACTGTGTCTTGATGGCGGCGTCGGCGCCCCTGAAGGTTATGGCGAAGAGGAGGAGGACAACGATGGAGGATCCCAGTTGGGGAATACGGTACAGATTCAGGGTCGCGGCCAGCGCCGTCCCCTGGGGCGCGAAAAGACCGAAGAGGGCCTCGCTGAAGCCGATGACGTAGAACGCGATGGAGATGGCCTGGGAGATGAAGAGCGTGAGGCCGATGGCGCCACCAAAGTCGGGTCCCAGGGTGCGGCTGATCATGAAGTACACACCGCCGGTCTTCACGTCGGTGTTGGTGGCGATGGCGCTGAGGCTCAGGGCCGTCATGGTGGTGATGCTCTTGGCCAGCAGCAGGATGAGGAGACCTCGGATGAAGCCCGATTCCCCCACGACGGTGCCGGCGCGCATGAACATGATGACGCCGAGGATGGTGAGCACACAGGGGGTAAAGACCCCACCGAAGGTGGTGAACCGCCCCTGTGGGGAGGTGTCCGCGCTCGGGGCGTTCTCGACCTGTTCGTCGGCGGCTGCGGTAGTGTCGCTCATGGGTCGCGTTCTCGCTTTCACTGAGGATCTCCCCAGACTTTCCGGAGGACCCGCAGTCCGGATGCTGCCACAGGTGGTCGCTATTTGTAAACCGGTCCGAACCTCCCCGTGCAACCCCTCGGCCTCATATGCTTTTTTATGAGGAAATCTCCCAGGCGGCGCCTCGCCCGGCGAATCCTCGCAGACTCCTGAGTAGCAGACGCCGGTGCGCCCGCGCTGTGGCCCCTCTTCCATACGGGCACGCCGTGGCGTGCCCTCAACGGGGGCAGGACACTCTTCCGTACGGGCACGCCGTGGCGTGCCCTCTATGCAGGGG
>QKIM01000533.1 GCA_003249585.1 Deltaproteobacteria bacterium | reverse complement strand
GTCTCCGAGGCGGCCCGGGAGGTCTTCCTCTTCTCCGAAGACAGAGACTTCTATGCCCACGGCGGTGTGGACCACCCGGCGCTCCTGAGGGCCCTGTGGCAGAACCTCACGGCCGGCCACGTGGTCTCGGGTGCGTCAACCGTCACCATGCAGCTCGTCCGCCTCGTCCACCCGAGGCCACGGACCTTCTTTTCCAAGTTCCAGGAGGTGGTGGACGCCTACCGCCTGGAGCGGGTCCGGTCCAAGGACCAGATCCTGGAGCAGTACCTGAACCGGCTGCCCTTCAGCCATGGCGCCGTGGGGATCGAGGCCGGGAGCCGGGTCTATTTCCAGATCCCCGCTTCCAGACTGAGTCTTGCCCAGGCCGCCTTCCTCGCGGTCATCCCGCGATCCCCCGTACGGTATGACCCCCGGCACACCTTTGAGCGGGTAAAGACCATGCAGGTCAGGCTCCTGCGGGCCATGATCCGCGCCGGTGTCCGGACAAGGGAGGCAACGGTGGCCCTGTCGGAGCCCGTGACGCTGAAGGTCTCGCCTCCTCCGTTCTTCGCGCCGCACTTTACCAGGGCGCTGCACAGACACCTGGGTGAGGCACCCTATCGTGCAGGGCAGCTCAGGAGCGTCCGCTCCACCCTCGACCTCGCCCTGCAGCGCCGTGTAGAGAGCATCGTCACCAGGGAACTGGTCCGCCTCAGGGGGCGCAACGTCACCAACGCCGCGGTGGTGATTGTGGACAACGCCTCGGGGGACCTCCTGACCTATGTGGGCTCGGCCTCTTACTGGGATCGGGCCCACCAGGGCGCCGTCGACGGGGTCACCGCCCTCAGGCAGCCCGGCTCGACGCTCAAGCCCTTCACGTACGCCCTGGCGCTCCAGCGGGGGTTCACGGCGGCCAGCATCCTGCCGGACATCCCCACGGACTACCGCCTGCGCGGAGAGCACACCTTCTCTCCACGCAACTACAGCGGTCATTTTCTGGGGCCCGTGCGACTCCGCAACGCCCTGGCGGCTTCCCTCAACGTCCCGGCTGTGTATGTCGCGGGGAAGCTGGGGTATCGGTCGCTCCTGGACATGCTCCTGAGGCTCGGGTTCTCTTCGCTCTCCCGCCACTCGGGGGTCTTCGGGCTCGGTATCACGCTGGGCAACGGCGAGGTCTCCCTGCTGGCCCTCGCCTCGGCCTACGCCACCATGGCCCGCGGGGGGGTCCGGGTGCGGCCACGCTATTTCCTGGATGCCCGCCGGGTGGAGGGCGCCGCGCTCTTGCCCGACGCGGGCCCCGGAGAACGGATCCTGAGCCCCGAGGCGGCCTGGCTCATCACCCACATTTTACAGGACCCCATGGCCCGTGTCGCCGGTTTCGGGTTCTCCACCCCCTTCGCCTTCCCCTATCCCGTGGCGGTGAAGACCGGCACCTCCAGCAACTTCCGGGACAACCTGGCTGTGGCTTACACCCGTGAGGTGACCGTCGCCGTGTGGGTGGGCAATTTTGACGGCTCCCCCATGGAGGGGATGACGGGGACCACGGGCGCGGGCCCCATCCTCCACGGTGCCCTGCTGGCGGCCATGGAGGGGAGGGTGCCGGTCCCCATGACGCCTCCGGGTACCATGCTGACCCTGCCCGTCTGTGCGCTCTCCGGTCTCCTCCCGGGGCCGCTGTGTGCCCACACGGTTCAGGAGCGGTTCATCCCGGAGTCCCAGCCCCGAAAGCACTGTGACTGGCACGAAGAGGTCGCCCTGGATAGGCGGAACATGCTGCTGGCCGGCCCCGGGTGTTCGGGCGGCGTCGTCCTGCGGAAGGTCTTTCCACGATATCCCGCCGACTACGCGGCGTGGATCCGGGACGAGGGGATTGCCGTGGCACCCGAGCGCTGGTCTCCCCACTGCCCCGGGACGGGGCGCGCGCCGGTCTCCCTGGAGATCGTCTCACCGCGCGCCGGGGCCCACTACCTCATCGATCCCACCGAACCTCTCGACAGCCAGCAGGTGGCGCTGCGGGTGCGCGCCGAACACAGCGTCCTCCCGGGGATGTGGAGGGTGGATGGCAAACCACTCGCGCCGGTGCCCTGGCCCTACACCCTCCACTGGCTCCTTGTGCCGGGTACCCATGTCTTCCGCCTGCGTGTGGGCAGTGCCGTCCGTTCCATCACGATCACCGTCCGCTGAGAGGGGAGCGCGGCGGTCCCGGGTCATCCCAGGAGCCTCGGGAGGCCAAGGAGCAGTCCCCCCGTGACCAGGAGGTTGGCCGTCGAGAAGACGGCGATGCCTCGGTTTCCCGGATGGAGGGACCGGGCGGGGATGAGGGGGAAGGCCTCGCGGGCCAGGAGGGACGCCCGCTCCAGTGGATCGGTGTTGTCGGTCTCGCCTACTGCGGAGAGCGCGGCCGAGAGCCGGGTGAGGCCATCGGAGCGGGTGAGGAACCGGGAGAGGAAGGGGCCCATGGGCAGTGGCAGTTCCTGGAGCATCTTCTGCAGCTCCCCGAGGGCCATGGCCGTACGTGCGGCGCTGTCCGTCGCTGAGGCGGGCACCCTGGCGAGCAGATGGGAAAAGATCCCCGCGAGGATGGCCTCCCCGTGCTCCTCCCACGCCCGCATGGCGCCCGTCCTCAGGCCGTGTCGGCTCCCCAGGAGCAGGTACAGGAAGGGAAAGACCAGGGCGCTCGCAAGGCCGACGAGAAATATCGCCGAGGCTGGCCGTAGGGGCGAGAGGGTCTTCCCCATGGACGGCAGGGACACGAGCACGAGGGTGAGGTTGAGGGCCATGCCTGCGAGGAAGAGCCGTATCGCCCCGCGAAGGGCTGAAGACGTCAGTTTCCTGGCAAGGTCGTGAGACGGTCCTGTGGCGGTTTGCATCGCTGAGCTCCCCGGGCCCCTGGGGCACCTCTCCCCTTGTATCGCGTTTGCGGTGGATTGACCATCCCTGTGGCGCGTGGCCGGTGTGCGAGGGCGGCACACGGAAAATCCATCGGAAGAGGTTGACCTGCGGTGAAAAAAAGGGATCAATCCTGGCATGAATCATCTCCTGCGCGATCTGTCCCCCCAGGTGGCGAGCGTCATCACCATCGCGGTGGTGATCCTCGTCCTCATCCTGGGAAACCTTCTGCTCGACCGGGTCCGGCGGGACAAGCCGGAGCTCGGCGTCGTCCGCCAGTTGATGAAGCTCCTCATGCTCCTCATCGGCCTGGTGACCATCATCGTCTCCCTCCCCATCTCCCACGCCCTCAGGGGGCAGATCCTCAGTTTTCTCGGGCTCCTCGTGTCGGCTGCCGTCGCGCTCTCCTCCACCACCTTCCTGGGGAACGTCATGGCGGGGATCATGCTGCGCATCGTCAACAACTACAAGATTGGCGACTTTGTGCAGATCAAGGAGCACTTCGGCAGGGTCACCGCCAGCTCCCTGTTCCACCTGGAGATCCAGGGCGAGGATCGCAACCTCACGACCCTGCCCAACCTCTACGTGGCCACGAGCCCCCTCAAGGTGATCCCCACCTCGGGGACCATCGTGTGGGCTCAGGTCTCCCTGGGCTACGACGCGCCCCGCAGGGCCGTAGAGAAGTACCTCCTGGAGGCGGCGACCCGTGCGGGGCTGGAGGCCCCCTTCGTGCAGATCCTCGAGCTGGGTGACTACTCCGTCTCCTACCGGATCGCCGGGCTCCTCAAGGATGTCTTCCAGTACCTCACCATGCGCTCCACCCTCAAGGGCCACGTCATGGACACGCTCCATGAGCATGGCGTGGAGATCGTCTCGCCCTCCTTCATGAACCAGCGCGTGGTGACCGGCCGGGAATTCATCCCGCCGGTGACCTACGGTCCA
>QKIM01000219.1 GCA_003249585.1 Deltaproteobacteria bacterium | reverse complement strand
CAAGAAGAAAAACGCGCTGGGGCTCATGGATCTCCTCATGGGGCGGGCCACGGCCCAGGAGGTGATCACCTATACCCGTGATGGGCAGATGGCCATGGTCGGGATGGGGAATGTGGAGATCGAGGAGATGATGCGGTTCGAGGCGGCTGCCGGAGACGGTTCTCTGGCGTCGTTGCTGGGGTCGCTGGCGGCCCCTTTCGGCTTCGTCTTTTTCGATGCCCCCGCCGGTGTCGGGCCGGTCACCCGTGCGCTGCTCTCCATAAGTACGGGTGTCATCATGCCCATCAACGCGAAGAACACTACGGCCCGGTCCATCCCGCTCTTCCTCAAGCTCCTCGAGTCAGTCCGCGCCGATGAAAACCCGCACCTCGCGTTCGAGGGGCTGGTCATCACCATGCTCGACTATGCCAACAGCCACGAGATCGGGATCCGTAGGGACCTGATCCAGTCACTGCCCGAAGGGACGCTGTTCAACAGCTTCATCATCCATAACGTGAAATACGAAGAGGCGAGCCTCAGGGGCGTGCCTATCGCCCTTCTGGGTGGTGGACAGGACGCCGCGAGGGGGTACATGAACCTGGCGATGGAGCTCCTCTCTCGCAAGGTCGTGGCGGACGACAGGGAGGACGGCCATGCTGAAGAACTCTTCTGAGATGCTTGAGACCGTGCAGCGCTTCGAGCGCCTGCTGGCACACCCGATAAAGGCCGCGCCCCCTGCCTCAAGCAGGGAGCCGGACTTCGCGCTGAAACCGTCTGCCGTCATACCGGCGTCCGAACCGCCTGCCCCTGTGGTCGCGCCTTTGGTCCCCACGGACTTCTCGGGACTCAACTACACCGACGAGAAGTTGAGCCTTGTGCTCGACGCGCTCGTCCGTCGGGGCCAGTTCACGCTGGCGCTGCTGCTCGACAACGAAGCTCTCCCGCTGGCCCAGGCGGGTGCCGGGAAGTCCAACGAGGTCATGCCTGCGCTCAGTTCGGTGCTGGGGACCGCACTGCACCGCATTGGTGAGCTTATGGGATCGCAGTCGGTGGCGGTCATCAGCGCCGACCTGGACCTGCTGGACAAGGCGGTCCTCACCCGCTTCTCCATCGCGGCCTCCACACTTTACCTGCTCATCGTCTGTCCGCAGGACCAGGACGTCCGTGAGGAAGCCGAGCTGGCTCTTGGTGAGATCCGCTCCATCCTTCATCGGGAGGATGCCCAATGATCGTTGTGGTCGATGACGACACCATCCTCCTGAATATCCTTGGCACCCTGCTCAAGGCTGAAGGCCACAAAGCCCGGCTTTTCACGTCGGCCCGGGCGGCGCTGTCCTATCTCGCCAAGTCACCGCCACCGGAACTCGTCATCTCCGACGTGGTCATGCCCGAAATGGACGGCTTCGCCTTTCGCAAGGGGTTCGAAGGGATCTTCCCCGGGGCTGGGGTGCCCTTCATCTTCCTCTCCTCCATGACCGACGAGGAGTCGGTTGTTCGCGGGCTCTCCGAGGGGGCTGACGACTACCTCACCAAGCCTGTGACCCCCTCCATCTTCCGCGCCAAGGTCGGGGCCATCCTGAGGCGGCAGAAACGCTCATCCATGCCCGTCTTTCGGGGGGATTTGTCCAAGCTGCCCTTCCCCCAGCTCTTCACCTTCTGTGAGAACAAGGGGCTGACGGGCAGGGTCACCATCCAGGGGGAGGAGGTGGACACGGTCCTTGAGTTTCGGGGTGGGGAATTGAATTATGGTGCCACCTTCGAGATGGACGAGACCCTCGAACAGCTCTACGCGCTGAAGGAGGGGGTCTTCTTCATCTCACAGTATGTCGCCGACTTCGAAGAGATCCGCTCCTCACAGGTCACCCAGCCCGTGGAGAGCGAGGCCACGCCGCTCACGGAGAAGCCCATGGGACTGCTCTCCGGGGTGAAGGTGGGGGACCGGCTCGTCCAGATCCAGACGGAATATTCCTCTGCGCCCCATCCCCAGGTGGTCACCATCGTCGTCTATGGCGGGAAGACCATCCATAAACGGGTGAGCGATGACCTGCTCATCAGCACCCGGGAGGGTGTCGAGGCCCTCATCAAGCAACAGCATCAGGCCGTGGAGGAGCAGATCCGAGAAAAGCTGCTCAAGTCCAGCAAGCCGGAGGAACAGTCCCAGGCCCCCGAGACAGAGGTCGTCGAGGAGCCTGGTCCGCTGGAAGAAGGGCCCTCGGAGTTCGAGCAGCTCTTTGACGAAGGGTTGGAGCGGTACATGGCCGGGGACCTGGTTGAGGCACGGGAGATCTGGACCCGGGCGCGTGCCCTCGACCCCGGCCACAAACTGCTCAACATCAATCTGGGCGTGCTTGAGAAGAAGCTCAAGAACTCCCCTCACTGACGCTTCATTTTTTTTGGTTTGGTTGGGGGTCAGTTGGTGCAGCTGGAAGAGTCGAAGTCGGTACAGCTTGTATTGCACAGCAGGGTGCCACCGACGAAACCCATACCGATGGTGGTGCAGTCATTCCCGTTGAGGTTGGTTCCGTCGCAGGTTTCGAGTCCCTCGACGAGGCCGTCTCCACAAGGGGGGAGGTCACAGCTGGATGTGTCGAAATTCGTGCAGTCGCTCAGGCAGGTGAGGGTGCCACCAACGAAACCCATACCGATGGTGGTGCAGTCATTGCCGTCGAGATCGGTGCCGTCGCAGGTGTCCGTCCCGTTGATGGCCCCGTCACCGCACACCGGTTCGATGCAGAGGCTGGTGTCGTAGTCGGAGCAGTCGCTGAGGCATCCGAGGGTGCCGCCCACAAAGCCCATCCCGAGGGATTCGCAGGTCTCTCCCTGCAGCTCGATGCCGTCACAGACCTCTCCACTGTCGGTGGCACCGTTGCCGCAGGTCTCGCACAGGGATGTGTCGAACTGGCAGACGCTGTTGCATGCGAGCGTTCCGCCAGCGAAGTTCTGGCCGATGGTCGTACACGTGTTGCCCCCCAGATCGCTCCCTTCACATGTTTCCAGTCCGGCAATGATCCCGTCCCCGCATCCCGGGCTCACGCACTGGGATGCATCGAACTGACAGTCCGAACGGCATCCGAGGGTGCCGCCGGCGAAGCCGAGGGACTCGCAGGTGACCCCGCCGAGGTTTGTCTCGTCGCACGCCTCAAACTCCTCGATGATGCCGTTGCCGCACTCGGAGGTCTCGGCGACGCACAGTGCCGTGTCGTAACTGATGCAGGTGCTGCTGCAGGCGAGGGTGCCCCCGGTGAACCCGAGCCCGAGGGACGTGCAGGTGGCGGTTCCGAGGTTGGTTCCGTCACACACCTCGAGTCCTGCGATGATCCCGTCACCGCACTCTCCGGCTTCTGTGGTGCAGGAGGACACGTCCCAGGTGCAGGCAGCCGAACATTTGAGCGTGCCACCAATAAAGTTGTCGCTCACCATCTCACAGGTTCGATCGTTGAGATTGGTGCCGTCACAGGACTCTCCCTCGTCGATGAGCCCGTTGCCGCAGTCCCCGTTGTTGACATTGTTGACATTGCTGGTGTTGTTGTTTGTGTTGTTGACGTTGCTGGTGTTGTTCTCGTTGTTTGAGTCGTCATCGCAGGACGGGGCGATGACGCCGACGCTGAGGGAGATCAACAAGGTCAGACTGAACAGGCGTTTCATTGGTTCCTCCTGGGCGTCGAGGGAGCTGCGCTTCCCAAAGCGGGGCCCGGCTCGCTCGCGGCTGGAATTCAGTCTATTTTCTACTATATCATCCCCTTTTTATCAACCGCCTGTTTTATCCGATCAGACTGTCAGGACCATGTTTTCCCTGACCCAGAAGAGATCCATCTCACCGGCTGTGGCTGTGTGACCGGCT
>QKIM01000405.1 GCA_003249585.1 Deltaproteobacteria bacterium | reverse complement strand
GGTCATCGTCCACCTGGACAGGAAATACGAGAACGAAGGGGAACGCCTCGTGGCCATCTGGCACGGCCGGGTGAGTATCGAAGAGCGTCGCGTCAACAAGTTCGTCTATGCCATCGAGAACCGCAGCGGGGAAGCGTTCACCATGTACGTGCGGCGCAACCGCCGGACCAACTGGATGCCCCACGACAGCAAATCCTTCATCTTCGAGAAGAACGTCTATTATGTCCCCGTGAAGGTCCCCAAGGGCAAGACCACCTTCACCGTCAAGGAGACGACCCCTGTCCGACACACCTTCGGCATCTACTATTACAAGGCCCGCAATCTCCTGAAGCTCTTCGTCAAGTCTCCAGACCTCCCGGCCCAGTTGAAGAAGTCTGTCCAGGAGGTTCTGGACATCTACGATGAAATCGCCAAGCTGCGCCAGCAGATGGACACCATCGAGGGATCCCGCAGGGTGCTCAGGGAGGCCCTCGAGGACGCCCGTAGGAACCTCAAGGTTCTCGGCAAGACGGGCAACAGAGATCTCCGCAGGAAGATCGCCCAGAATATCTCAAAACTTTCCGACCAGTTGACCAAATTGAACGCCGACTGGGTCAAGCTCAACATGGACCGGGGTGAAAAAGAGCGCCGGATGTACACCCTCTTCAAGATGGTCACCTTCAAGAAAAAGTAAGCACACCTGACATTTCACTGATTTTACTGGCATTGAAAGCCGCAGTGGGGATTTTAGCTGTTGTCATTCTCCCCATGATGATCCATGCTGTAGGGAGAAATTCGGACCAATTGAAGGGATCGTATGGGACACGCTCAATATTACAAAAAACTCGCCACGAAATCCGGTGTCTCTTTCTTTCTGGAGAGCCTCAGAACCAGAGAACCCTGCGCCTTCCTCCTGTGCGACCGCGCCGGGACCATCATCGCCCCGGCGACCCCGAGTGTATACACCGAGCGGTTTGGAACCATCCTGGATGAGCTCGGCATCACGGATCTCGACGAGGTGCTCGGGACCGACAGCTCCACCGTCATCGGGCTGGGAACCGAGACCCAGCTTGTCCTCTTCCCCGTTGGCTTCCCCAGAAACGATCGCGGTGCGCTGGCCATCATCCACGACGCCGTTGGACAGTACGCCCCCTCCGAGGGGGACATGGCGTTCTTCGCCAACGTGGCCCACCTGCTCAGCTCCGTCCTCGAAAAACTCGGCACGGGGGAGATCCCGCTCATCGACACGGACCGCCCCGACAGCTTCACCCTGGATTCGACCTTCATCGGCAAACTCAGCGAGGCCTCGACGCTCCCCACGGCGCTGCAGCGCATCCTGTCTCACCTGACCCTCTCCACGGAGATTGACGCCGTGGCCTTCGCCCGCGTGGATGACCAGCTCAAGCAGATCCTCCCACTGTACCAGGAGGGATTCAACGAGAACATCTTCGCCCATGAACGTACCCAGCAACTCCTGAACTGGGAGATGTGCAAGAGCCCCGAGCCGCTGAGTGAAACCTTCCGCGACATCGAGGGACAGCCCCCCATATCCCTCAAGGCCCTCGCCCTGTATCCCGTCCTCAACGGAGACGAGGTCGTGGCCCGGATGATCTTCGGCAGCCACAAGGTCCGCACCATCAGCACACGGACCAAGGGACTGGCAGAGTCTCTCACCCAGATGCTGGGCGTTACCATGGCCCGGATACATGCCCAGCAGGCGATGGAAGAGAGTGACGTCCGCTATCGGATGGTCTTTGAGAAGAGCACCGATGCCCTCATGCTGCTCAACGCCTCGCACTTTATCGAGTGCAACGAAGCCTCGCTGACCCTCTTCAAGGTCGACACCCGCGAAGCGTTCTGCCGCCTGCATCCGTCGGACCTCTCTCCAGTCTTCCAGCCCGACGGGAGCTCTTCGTGGCAGAAGTCCGTGAGCTTGATCAACCAGGCCCTGGAACAGGGCTCCATGAAATTCTACTGGAAGCACATGCGCACCGACGGAACGGAATTCGACGCCGAGGTGTGGCTTACTTCCTTTTCCCATCGCGGAGAGCGGGTGATCCAGGCGACCGTGCGGGATATCTCGGAGATTCTCCACAACAGAAAGGAGATCGAGGAGGCGAGGGACAAGCTGGAGAAGACCAACAAGGGGCTCATGGAAACCCTGGACCACACCAACCGGCTCGCCTACGAGGCCCACCAGGCGGTCACCGCCAAAAACCGGTTCCTGGCCAAGATCGCCCATGAGCTGCGGACCCCCATGAGTGGAATCATCGGCATGGGAGAACTTCTGCAGGACACCCGCCTTGACCGGACCCAGCGGGAGTACGTCTCGACCATAGTCAACAGCGCCTCGAGCCTCATTGACATACTGAATGATCTCAGTGACTTTTCGAGTCTCGAAGAGGGACTGTTCCCCATCAATCCTACGCCCTTCATGCTTCGAACGCTACTGGACGACATCTCCTCGGTCATGGGCATCACCGCTCACGAAAAAGGACTGGAGTTCCTTACGTTTCTCGATCCCCAGATCCCCGAGCGGCTCATTGGGGATCCTCTGCGGCTCAGGCAGGTGCTGCTGAACATCACGGGTAACGCCATCAAGTTCACCCTCGTCGGTCAGGTTGCGCTCAGAGCCACCCTCCTCAGTGAACGGGATGACTGTTTTCAGTTGCTCTTCTCCATCAAGGACACGGGGGTCGGCATTCCGCAGGAGACCGTCGATCTGCTGCTCGGGGCGGAGACACCCGCCGAGGAGCTTCCCCAGCCCTTCGGAGGGACCGGGCTAGGGCTGTCCATCACCAAACAGCTGCTCTCGCGCATGGGGGCGGAGATCACCGTCACCACGGCACCAGGAAAGGGGACGGACTTCCAGTTTACCCTGGACCTGAAGATGGACATCGGTGACGAGGAGGATCGCTTTGAGGACATCGACGGCAAACGGGTCATCGTCGTGGACCCCAAGCGCGGTTCAAGAGAAAACCTTGCTGAGCAGCTGTCGGCGTTCGGTGCTCAGGTCTTCGTCGCCCCGAGCACCATGGTGGCCCTTGAAAAAGCGACCCAGGTCGAGCCAGGTAAAGAGCCCTTCAGCCTCATCGTAGTGGTTGAATCACGAGAAGAATCATCCACCCGAGAACTGCTGCGATATCTGCGGGAGGACAGAGTGGCCAAGGAAATCCCGATCCTCCTGGTGACCGATCCAGGGATCACTATGAGCGACAGGGATCTCGACGAGCTGGGCGTCCGCGCCCAGGTGGTCAAACCGCTCAAATCCTCAACCCTGCAACAAGCCATCAGGGTGAGCCTGCTGCCCAAGCGCTCCCACACCACTCAGCCGCTCAAGGCGCTCTCCAAGCCAGGGGAGGGAGAACCGGACTACTCCCGCTTCAACGTCCTCGTCGTCGAGGACAACCGTATCAACCAGAAGGTGGCCGTCAGGATTCTCAGCCGCCTTGGGATCGTCACCAAGATTGCCCGCACTGGCCTCGAGGCGCTGGAGATCCTCGGCTCCGGAGCGTGGCACCTGATCCTCATGGACGTGGAACTCCCCATCATGGACGGCATCGAGGCAACCGTGAAGATCCGCATGGGCGAGTGCGGGACGCACAACCGCAACATCCCCATCATCGGCATGACCGGCTACACCATGGACAATGTCCTCGAGCGATGCATCAAGAGCGGGATGAATGGCTACATCACAAAACCCCTGCGTCCGCTGGATCTACAAAAGATCCTCTCTACTTATCTGAAGTGAGCTATTTGATGACCGTCGCGCCGGTGCTATAGCAGGCGATCTTGTCCCCAAGCGCGCAGGCACGGGCGGCATATTTCCTGGACAGGGCCGGATCTTTTTTCCCCGTGG
>QKIM01000323.1 GCA_003249585.1 Deltaproteobacteria bacterium | reverse complement strand
ACGGCCCCGGGCAGCTCATCTTCTATGAACGCCCCGACCAGGGCGGCCCCAAGACCTCCTCCTACGTCATCGCCCCGGTTCCCGAGCCTGAGGCCACCCGTGACGCCCTGGCCCGGGCACTGGGGATCACGGCGCGGATCCGAAAGCGCCGCACCCTCTATTTCTTCGGCCGCACGCGCATCCATCTGGATACCGTGGAGGGGCTGGGGGAATTCCTGGAGCTGGAGGTGGTCCTGGCCGAAGGCGAGCCAGCCGCCGTGGGAGAAGCCGAGGCCCAAGAGCTCATGAGCCGCCTGGGGATAACCGAAGACCAGCTCCTCGAGGGGGCCTACGCCGACCTGGCAAATCCATAGGGAAGCCTGCGGGCTTGCCGTGGCGAGCCCTTTATAGTGGGGGCAGGACACGTCCTGCCCGTACGGGGAGCAGGGGAGCGCTCTTAGGGGGCGGAAGCGGGGAAGAGGTAGGTGAAGGCGGCCCGGGCGCGCTGGGACCAGGCGGCCTCGTTGTGGCGGTGCCCACGGCCCACGAGGTGTAGAAGGTTCTTCTCCACGCCGAGGAACGACCGGTAGTCCGCATACGCTTCGGGCGTCCGGGCAGACCACCAGAGGGTGGGGACCGTGTCGGGATCCGTCTCGGGGGGCAGGTTCACAGGGACCGTACCGTCCCATGAGCAGTACTCGGGGCGACCGTCCCAGCCCAGAGCGAGGAGGTGGTTGCGCAGATGGTCCGTAAAGACCCGGTGATCCGCCGAATACGAGCGCGTGCCGTCGTGGTCCTCGTCACCGCTGTCCAGGTAGATCCTGAGTCCGGGCGAGGGCACCGTGCCGTCGATGACCCCCTCCACGGAGCACCCCGGCCCCTGTCCATCCCGTCCCGTGCCCGTGGACGGGGAGAAGGCGGCCACCCGCGAGAAGACATCGGGCCGGCGCCAGGCCATGAGGAACGCTGACGTGCCCCCGAAGGAGGAGCCCGCCATGGCCCGGTGCTCCCGATCGGCCACGAGGGGCAGACATCGCTCCATGACGGGGATGAGCGCACCGGCGACCCAGTCGGTGTACTCGTCGAACCTGCCATGCTGGTTCTCACCCCAGAGATCATCGGCGTGCAGGTATTCGTCGGCGCGGTTCCGGGTGGTGATGCCCACCACGGCCACGGGGGCCATCTCGCCCTGCGCCATGGCGGCGTCGAGGGTGCCGCGCAGATCCCAGGTGCCAAAGGGCGCCCGGGGGCTCTCTTCAAAGAGGTTGTCGCCGTCCTGCATGTAGATGGCCCCAACGGACTCTCCGCCCGAGAAGCACACGGCGGGCAGATAGACAAAGATCTCCCGGGTCGGGTTGCCCAGACTCGGAGAGGGGACCACCAGGGTCGTGAGGCGTCCCTGAGCCTCACCGAAGACCACCGAGGTGTCGGGCAGCTCGCCGAACCTGAACCAGCGGTTGTCGGGATCGGCGTAGGGGGCGCGGCCGTGGTACCGGTACCAGACGGGGCCTTTGGCGGGGCAGGACAGCTCGGCGAACCGGAAGGTCGGCTCAAAGGTCTGGGTCATGGTCACCTGGGCTCCCCGGGTCGCTTCGCAGGAGAGGCTGATTCGCTCCCCGGCCGCGGCCCGGGTGACGAACAGGAGATCCCCGTTCACCCGAAGGGGACCGTCGTACTGCTCCCAGAAGCGGTACAGGAGGGTGGCGTCCTTCTTTTGCAGCGCCTGGGCGAAGGCGGCTGCCAGAACGGCATCGGCGGGACGGTTCCACTGGGCGAGGGGGGTCTTGTGGCTTCGCACGGCTGTCTCCTCGGGATCCGGCTCGACTAGCGAACCGTGATGTTGGCTTTCATGGGCTTCGTGGCCATGTCGGCCGTAGGCGCTTTTTTGAGGATCTTGATCTTGTCAATGACTGCCGCCCGATTCCGGGCCCGGAAGACCTTGGCCGTCTCGGGGCGCACGAGGTCCCTCGGGGCGATGGTGCGGGGCACCTGGATGAGGGACCGGTCCTGGGCGTTGCGCAGGATCACCCTGACCTGTCCCACGGTCTGGGCCAGGGCGAGCTTCTCGGCCTCCTCAGGGAGGACCAGAAGGTACAGGGTTGTCCGGCATCCGCTCCCTCCCGTGCAGCCCTCCACGGCGTCCAGGACCAGGCTGTTCTCGATGAGGGTCGTGGCGATGGTCTCCCTGGTGGTGTCCTCGCCACCGGCGGTGTAGACGGCGATGACGTCCACGTGGCTGCCACGGGGAAGGCGTCTCGCCAAGCCCTCCCCGGAGACGGTGATCTGATAGCTTCGTCCCGCGGGGCGGACCCGGGTGTCCAGGCGCGGCGTCACGGGATCGAAGAAGCCCGACAAGAGCAGCTCACCCCTGGCGACGGGACGGTTCAGCGGCCGCTTCGCCAGCCGTGACAGGTCCTCTTTTCTCAGCACCGAGTCCAGGTCGAGGGTGGCAGGTACCCTGCGAAAGACCACCCGGGAGGCATCCAGCTGCTCCCCCTTCTTGAGATCGGCCCCGGCCGCGAGGAGGATGAGGGTCTTCGTCGTCATGGGCTTCTTTTCAGACTCCCCCACCTTGCGGGAGCAGCCGAAGACCGCGAGGATACCTATGAGCAGCAGAGATTTCATGGTGCACCGCCTTTACGTGGGTCCACGCGCCTCAACGAAGGAAGAGGGTGGCGAAGAGATCGAGAAGCGCCCGGGACCTGGCCTCATCCCCCGCGAAGGAGATACCCAGGGTGGTCCCCTTCCTCCCGAACCGGATGTGGCTCAGGGGCGCCTGCATCTTCGGGGGAAGCTTCCCCAGAAAATCGAACTTGGCGACCCCCTTGTCCGTCTCAGCCACCGAGGAGAACCGGACATTGGCGTTGAACGAGAAGGTTTTAGAGAAGGAGGCGACGAGGGTCATCCGGACCGCCCCGGGGGCCTCGCCTCGGATGACCGCCCCGAGCCCCGGCGCGCTGAGTCCGTCGAGGACGGCGCCGGTCCCCAGGGGACCCTTTTGCGTCTTCAGCGGTGCGCTCCACTCGCCCTTGGCCAGAAGCAGCCTTGTGCCACGCAGGGCCACGACGGTGCCCGATTCTTTCTCGAAGGTGTACAGATCCTTGCCGGTGGACCTGAGCAGCCTGGCCTTGACCAGGCAGGCCACCAGGGGCGTCGGCGATTTCTTGAACTGGACGGCCGCGTAGCGCGCCTTTTCAGACCCCTTGAGCATGATGAGCTTCGTAGAGGATGAGACCAGGAGGATGGTGTCCAGGTCTTCCAGCCTGAGCACCTTGTCGCAGGGAGAGAGGACGCGCAGACCCTTGCCGCGCACGATGTCCAGCGGTACCTTCATGAGCGGCGAGGAGAGCAGCGCCGGGACATTGATCAGAACGCTGTAGCCGGGACGGATCCCCTTGGAGGGGAACCGTCCCGCGGCCTCGAAAGACGAGGCGTCCAAGGGTTTCACATCCCCTGAGAAGGAGACAGGCGCCGTCTTCTTCGCCGTGGACGACACGGGACCCTTCATGGCCGAAGACATCGCGCCCCGGGGTGGAGCGGGCATGGCGGTCTTCTGCACGCCCTTGGCCATGACCGTCTTTGCCTCCGAAGGTGTGGGGGATGCGTCTTTCCGTTTTTCAGCGGCGCAGGACAGGAGCGACAGGGTGAGCACGGGCAGGATGAGGGATTTCATCGGAGTTCCTTTCACGGGATCGATGTCGGCTCAAGCGTACTGGAAAGGGGCGCCCATTACAAGCACTCCATGAATCCCCTCGGGGGATGTTTCCCGCATCCGGCGCCTTCATCGCGTGCACAGCGGCATTTGAGTTGAGTTACGGGCGGTTCGCTGGTACCCTCGGAAGAGTTGTTCCTGCACCTGG
>QKIM01000238.1 GCA_003249585.1 Deltaproteobacteria bacterium | reverse complement strand
CGGAAGCGCTCCCAGAGGGTCATCTACTCCTCCTCATGGGCCACGAGCAGCTCCTTGTCCAGGAGGGCCGCGATGATACGTTCCACATCGGCTGTGATGACCTCGGCTGGAGCGTCGAATTCTTCAGCCAGGCGCTCTCCGATTTCGGCCGGGGTGTGGCCGGCAAGGAGGAGCTCGAGCATGTCGGCGCCCGTCTCGTTGAGGGTGTGCATGGTGGAGGTGCGCGGCGAGAGCAGGAAGAACTCTTCACTCAGGCGCCGGCTGGCGATGCCTTTGGGGATGCTGTAGGTCGTCATGTCCAGTGTTTCCCTTCTTTTCTCCAGAAGCTGTCGTCGGCTCTCAGCCGCAGGGTGTCCCTGGCGCAGCCCGCGAGAGTCTCCCCGAGCAGCGTGAGGATCTGAGGACCTCCGTCGTCCCCCGAGGGGGAGAAGACCATGGAGACGAGGAGGAGGGAGATGACCTCGCCGTCCGGGATGGGGAGGGACTCATTGACCGGCGCGTGGACGATCCGGTGGATGACCACCCGGCCCGACTCCAGCGCCGAAGGCTGCAGCCGGTTGCCGAAGGGGGTCCCGCTCACGAACACCCCGTCAGCGTCGATGGTGACGGCGGTAATCTCGTCGCCCAGGATCGTTCCCGGAGCGTTGGCCGCGGCGGTGGATTTTCCCGTCCCCGAAGGGCCGGGGAAAAGGTGCACGGTGTCTCCAACGAGTACGGAGGATGCGTGGAGGAGATATCCTCGGCCGGCGTGGACCAGGTGATGGGCCAGGGCCAGTCTCAGCGCGCCCAGGAGTTGCTCGTAGCTGCCGGTGCACAGGACCCGGGCCCGGGTAGGCGCGTCGGGCGCGAGGGTCAGCGAGAGCCTGAACTGGGGTGCAGTGAAGTCGAGCCCACCCTCAATCGCCCTGGAACGGATCACCGAGCTTGGAGTGAAGGGTTCGGACGCCTCCGCGAAGGTTGCCTCCAGGATAAGCTCGGGGTGACCGTGGGGTGCGAGAAAGGGCGCGAGGCGACGATCGATGAAGGGGGTCGGGGTCGGCCCTGTCAGTGCTTCGATGCGGATCAGGGTGCGCGCGATCCGGAGCGTCACGGCGGCCTGGGCTACCCGAGGCTGTTCACCGGGGCGTTCCCGGTGTGTGATCTGCTCTCCCGCGTGGAGAGCGGTCGCGCGTGGTTCCATGTGTGCCCTTTCGGGGTCGCGTGGGGCTACTTGAGGCGCATCCCGCGGATGACCACCATGGTGTCCGGGAGGTTGGCAAAGGGGCCGCCCTGGTTGGAGACCTTCACGTAGCGGATCTTGTCCACGACGTCCATGCCAGCGATGACCTTCCCGAAGACCGTATATCCCCAGCCATCCCGCGCGTTCGCGCGGTCCAGGGGGGCGTTGTCCTTGACGTTGATGAAAAACTGGGCCTGGGCGCTGTGGGGGTCCGGGGTCCTCGCCATGGCGATGGTTCCGCGGACGTTGGAGAGCCCGTTGTCGGCCTCGTTCTTGATTTTGGGAAGCAGACCGCTTTTCTTGATCTTCTCCGTGGTGAACCCGCCCCCCTGGATCATGAAGTTGGACATGACCCGGTGGAAGATGGTGCCTGCGTAATGCCCACGGAGTACGTAGCTCAGGAAGTTGCGGCAGGTGATGGGGGCCTTGGCCGGTTCGAGCTGGACCTCGATGGCTCCCAGGGAGGTGGTGATGACCACAACGGGCTTGCCCGATTTCATGGCCTTCTCCAAAAGCGTGCTCTCTTTGTTGGAGCTGCCTGTGCTGGCGGCTCCAGAGGTCTTCATGGAGGCGGCCGCTGGGGTTTTGTTGGCAGCCGCGGGGCCCTTGTCCTCTTTGGACGTTTTTTTGCAGCCGGCTGTCGTGAAGGCGGCTGAGATCAGGAAAATAATCGAAAAGATTGATGTTCTGTGCATAAATTCCTCCTCGTGGGGAGAAATGTACCGAGCTTCTCCAAAAAGACAAGCAAAAGCGCAAAAAGATGCACCTCGATGTCGGACTCGACGCCAGGACAGCGAGAAATCCGTGCCAGCCCGAGAAAGCCCCTTCCCTTTTCTCCGGGCCATCAGTATATTTTCCCCATCACATCATCGACCCACGCAAGGAACCCTTTGTCATGACTGACACACATGTCTCACACGCCGGCCTCTCGTTCGTCGACCATCTCCCTCTGCTCGAGGCCCTCGCGGGTTTTGCTGAGCGGTTCTCCGAGGACGGGGTCTTCGCCTATGGTGACTGGCTGGATCGGCTGGGGCCCCAGGTCGGTGTGCGACGACTGGCGCTCTTTCTCCTGGACGACGAGGAGCTGCTTCGCCCCGTGAGCCGGTGGGCGATGCCGGGGACAGAGCGATCCTTCGCCTCCGAGGAGCTGCCGCCGGCACTGTCCCGCGCCATGCTGGGCAACCGCATCGAGATCGAGGAGGAGGGGGAAGTGACCGCTGCCATCCCCGTTCCGCTGGGAGGGGGGATCATCGGCATCATGCGTGTCGATCTGGAAGTATCGGAGCGCGCCCCCGTGGTGTTGCGGCTGTGCACCCTCATGGCGACCATGATCGGGAGTGCACGCGGTCATGAGATCTGTGTACGGAAGGCCCGGGATCAGGCCAGGCAGATGGATCATCTCCAGCGGATGGAGGCCATTGGGGCACTGACAGGAGGAATAGCGCACGATTTCAATAATCTGCTCATGGCGATGATGGGGAACATCTCTATTCTCCTCCATGAAAAGGAGCGGGACGATCCCGAGTATATGCGGCTCGACAGTGTCCGGCAGTTCATCATCAGCGGCTCCAAGTTGACGCGCCAGCTCCTGCGGTTCGCCCGAGGCGAAGCCCACGAGCACCTGTCGCTGGATCTCAACGAGTTGATCGCGGGGACGTCCCGTCTCTTCGCGCGGGCACACAAGGAGATCCAGGTGAAGACCTTTCTGGGCAGGGACATCGCGCCCATCGACGGTGTGAAGAGTCAGATCGAGCAGGCCGTCATGAACCTTCTGGTCAACGCGGCCCAGGTCCTGGAGCCCGGGGGGAGCATAGAGGTCCTGACCCAGAACACCGAGATCAATGAGAAACAGTCATCCATCTACCTTGCCGCTTCAGGGCGATATGTGGAGGTGATCGTCAAGGACACGGGGCCCGGCATGTCCAAGAGCGCCCTCGAGCACGTCTTCGAGCCTCGGTTCGCCGGCGACGGGAGAGGCGCCGGTATCGGACTGGCGTCGGTCTACGGGGTGGTCAAGAGCCACGGCGGTTTCTGCAGCGTCACCTCGGAGGAGGGTCGTGGCACCAGCTTCTATCTGTATTTTCCGGTCGTCAGGGAGATGGAGCAGCACCCTGTTCTCCTCCACAGTGAGCCGGGGACGATCGTGCCCGGCCACGAGGCGGTGCTGCTGGTCGATGACGAAGAGATCATTCTCAAGACGGCGGGCAGCATGCTCACCAAGCTCGGCTATCAGGTCATCCTCGCCGAGAGCGGACGGGAGGCGGTCAACAGGGTGCGCGAGATGGGCGATGCCATCGACCTCATCGTCATGGACATGATCATGCCCGACATGGACGGTGTGGAGACCTTCCATCAGGTGCGGCGACTGTACCCCTCCATCCGGGTCCTCCTCACCTCGGGGTACAGCTACGAGGGCGCCGCCTCGGAGCTCATGGCCGAGGGGTGCGAGGGGTATCTTCAGAAACCTTACGACATCAACGAACTGTCACTTCATATACGTGAGATTCTCGATCGCCCTGCCCCGGTGGAGGATCCCGGCAAAAAGGTGTGAAATCAGCTTGGAAAGGGGGGGGATTTGTGGGAACATGTGTAAATTCTAGACATGGTTCCAAAAAATGAACAAACTGACCCCCCACAAGGATGTGCGAGTGACCCTCCCCGAGAAGACCGGGGAGCTCCTGGACACCTGTCGGAAATATCTCTCCCGCGGGTACTATCACCACGCCGTCGCGCTTTTGTACTATGCTGATCTGCGGGTTCTCACGGAGGGAGGGGATCGGCTCAAGGTGCTGCTTATGCTCGCCCAGTGCACCCTCGATCTCCAGAAATACACGGAGTGTGAGCGGGTTCTGGAGCTCGGGAGGGAGCGGTCCGAGGAACTCCACGACCGGGACAGACGGCTCGCCTTCGGGATCATCGAGGCGCGGCTGAAGCTGGCGACCAACTCTCTTGATGAAGCCGACAGCATCGTCTCCTGGGCCCTCGAGCTCCTCGACTCGTGGTACAACAAGGAGCTGGAGATCGAGTGTTTCATCCTGAGATCCATGATCAACCAGCGTTCGGGGTATGCGGAGACCGCCCTGGAATTCGCCCACCTCGCCTTGAAAAATCTTGGCTCGGGGCACAGCGCTCTCCTGGCCGTGGAAGCCTACCGGGCCCTGGCCATGGCCATGGCTGAGGGCGGAGACGGAGAGAGCGCGCTCAAGTATTTCAACATCGCCATCGAGAACTGCAACATAGAGGGAAACCAGTATCTCGAGGCGACCCTGTACATGGAAGCGGGCAACTTCGTCGGGCGGGAACTCAACAGGGTCGGAACCCGTCTCGTTCGCGATCCGGCAAGGCCACCGGCGTGGTATTTCGCCCGTGCCCTCCACCTCTTCCATCACTGTGGCACCGTCCGCGAGCTGGAGCGGGCCAACCAGGGCTTCAAGAAGTTCGGCCGCCGGGAATCCGACCACCTGGGAAACAAAGAAATCAATGACCACTCCAGCCGGCTCTCCTATCTCCTCGGCCGACTGGCCAAGAACCTGGACGAACATCTCAAGCGGCTCATGGAGCTGCACGCTCAGGGACACCAGACCCTCCCCATAGATCCTGCGGTGGAGCACATCCTGGGGCACTATCTCACCACCCACAACCTCTACATGGAAGTGGAGAAGCAGCGCCGGGAGCTGGTTGAGGCGGGGAACCAGCTGGGGGTGGAGCGCAAGCGGCTCGAGAGCCTCGTGGAGTATGGCAGGAAGCTCTCCTCCATTCCCGACGAGCAGGAGCTCGTCGCCACGACCCTCTCCATCATTCTGGAGGTGGTCGAGGCCAACGGCGCAGCCTTCCTGCCCGACAGCAGGGAGTCTTCGCTGAGGGGATCGATGATCCGGGGAAATCCCACGGACTCCTGGCACCGCGTGGCCGTGATGGTGCTCAACTCGGGGGAGCCGGTGCTGCCGGATTTTATGTCATTCAAGGCCCGAAAGGCAACGCCGGTCTCCAGTTCCGGGGACCCTCACACCGCCGCCTTCCCCCTGCACGTCCAGAACGCCATCTACGGCGTCATCTATGTGGACAAGCGCCAAAGGGGAACCCGATTCTCCCCCATGGACTGCATCATGATCGAGAGCCTCGCCCGCCAGGTGGGAGCGCTCCTGGACAACTCGCGCATGCAGCGCATGGCCGCGACGTTGGCCCAGAACAACGCCGCGACCCTCGACGCCATCTCCGACGGGGTCATCACCCTCGACGGGCACCGGACGGTCCTCGCCATCAACCGGTCGGCCCTGGCCCTCCTGGACATGCCCCGGAACAAGGTCCTCGGGGCCCCCTTCGACACCCTCCCCGTGGAGCTCCCCAAGGATTTCTCCCAGTTGCGCAACGAGACCCTCCTGCGCTTCCCCCGCGGAGAGGTACTCACTGTCTCCAGGCCCTTCCTGGATCACCTCGGGGAACACTCTGGAGAGGTCCTCACCATGACGGAGCTGCGCAAGGTGAAGAAGGCGGTGCAGACCATCGCCGTTGCGGCCCCGAGGTACACCTTCGAGGATCTCAACGGACGCTCACGGAAATTCATGGCCCAGGTGCATCTGGCCCGCATCGCGGCCCAGTCCGACTCGGACATCCTCATCACGGGGGAGAGCGGGACGGGCAAGGAGGTGTTCGCCCAGGCGATCCACAACGCCGGGAGTCGCAGCGAGGGGCCGTTCGTCGCCATAAACTGTGCGGCTATCCCAGGGGAACTCCTGGAGAGCGAGCTCTTCGGCTACGAGGAGGGAGCCTTCACGGGGGCTGTGCGAGGGGGCAAGCCCGGCAAGTTCGAGCTGGCCGAAGGGGGGACCCTGCTGCTGGACGAGATCGGGGACATGCCCCTGGAGATGCAGGTGAAACTGCTGAGAGTCCTGCAGGAGCGTCAGTATCGACGTATCGGCGGCACCCTCGAGTATGTCTTCGACGTGCGCATCATCTCCACGACCAACCGCCCCCTGGATCACCTCGTGGAACTCAACCAGTTCCGGTCCGATCTGCTCTATCGCCTGAGGGTCATGCATCTGCATATTCCCCCGCTGCGAGAACGCCCGGATGACATCCCGAAGCTCACCGTGATGTTCCTGCAGCGGTTCAGCGCCAAAACGGGGAAGACCCTCGACGGGTTCAGCGACCAGGTCATGGAGGTGTTCACCAAATACCACTGGCCCGGAAACATCCGGCAGCTCGAGCATGTGGTAGAGGCCGAGGTGAACATCGCGGGACGCGATGTTCGGGTCATCGACGAAGTGCCGGCGGGGATCGCGGGCGCCACGACCGAAAGAGAGGCGCCGATTCCCGAGGAGGTCGTCTCCCTCGATGAGATGGAGCGGATCTGGCTCCTGAGGAGCCTCAGTCGCAACGGGTACTCCGCCACGAAGACCGCCCGCGATCTGGGCGTCTCAAGGGGTACGATATATAATAAAATAAAACGATTCCATATCGACATCCAACGAATGAAGTGGGAGGACACCAATGGTTGATCAATTCTTCGGTGCCCCGGGCGGCGACATCCTGTCCATGGGTATCGCGCAGCTCTCGGCGGCCTACGACGCGGGGGAACTTCTGCCCTCCGAAGTGTGCCGGGCCTTCATGGAACACCAGGCCCGCATCGACACCGCCCTGAACGTCGTCGTTGAGCGGCGTCACGAGGAGGCCATGGCCGAGGCCCAGCGGTGTGATGCGCAGCTGCGCAGTGGCGGAGCCCGGTCCCCGCTCTTTGGAATCCCCTTCTCCATGAAGGAGTCCTTCAACGTCCAGGGTATGGCCACCACGGGGGGCATGACCACCTCCCCGGGTGCCCCCCGCGATGAGGACGCTCCCGTTGTCCGTCGTCTCAGGGAGGCGGGAGCCATCATCACGTGCAAGACCGGCACCCCGGAGCTCTGCTTCTGTCAGGAGTCCGACAGCCTGCGATTCGGGAGGCTCAACAACCCCTGGGATCCGGATCGTACCACGGGCGGTTCCTCTGGAGGCGAGGGGGCGCTGCTGGCGGTGGGAGGAACGGCCTGCGGGTTCGGTTCGGACATCGGCGGGAGCATCAGGGTGCCTTCCCACTTCAACGGGGTTGTCGGGTTCAAGCCGGCCTCCTTCGCCTTCCCCATGGGAGGGCATCTCCCAGATGACTCGGGCACCAGAAACGTCATGGACGCCATGCTCGGGTATGGTCCCATCGCCAAGTCTGTGGAGGACGCTGCGCTGGTCTACAGTCTCCTCGCCCCCTCTCCGGCGCATTCACCCTATGGAGGAGAAGGTCCTGTGCGGGTGGTCTCGGGGACCTTCGATGCGTATCCCCTCGACGACATCACCTCGGCCCTCCTGGCTGAGGCTCAGAAGGTGCTCGTCCTTGAAGGGTGTGAGGTGGACATGGGCGGTATTCCCATGCTGGAATCCGCACCGGACATGTGGCAGATCGTCATCAGCAAGCTTGGGGTTGAGACCATCAAGAACCTTGCGTATCCAGGTACCCCCAGTGGTGCGGTGGTGGACTATCTTCGATACAAGATGGGGCTCAAACCAATACACCATCAGTATCTGAGCTGGGGAATCATTGGCGCTGAGCTCTTCTATCCATCCAACGCCCGGTGGGAGAAGACCCTCCTGGAGCTGGCCCGTGAGAAGGCGCGGCTTGAGGCGCTGCTTGCGGGCGGTGTCTTTTTGACTCCGGTCTATCCACACCCTGCCGGGCTGCACGGCACCGTGTACCATGAGGTCTTCAGCATCAAAAAGACCTTCCGTCGCTTCCTCCCCTTCATCACGCTGGGCAATCTCTATGGGATGGCCGCCATGTCGATCCCCTGCGGACTCTCCCCCGAGGGGCTCCCTGTGGGGCTGCAGATAGCGGCCCTGGGGGGATCGGAAGCCAGGCTCTTTGCCGTGGCAAGGATCCTGGAGGCGTACTTTGGCGGATACCGGCGCAATACCAGCTATGACTGATTCATCAACTCAGAGACGGCCTCGAGCAGCATCGAACGGTCGATGGGCTTGAAAAACGTCTTTGCCGCTCCCAGCTGCCTGGCCACGAAGAGGTATCCCTCCGGTGCGTTCCGTCCTCCACCGGAGATGGCGATGATGGGGACATCGGGGTGATCCCGGCGAAGCTTCATGATGGCCTCTGTCCCGTCCATCTCGGGCATGATGATGTCCGTGATGATCACATCGGGTTGAAAGGTCGCGCACCGGGTGATCCCCTCCTTGCCGTTGGGGGCGTCCTCCACCTCATAGCCTGCCTCCTCGAAGGTCATCCGGAGCATCAGGCGGATCTGGAAGTCATCGTCGATCAGGAGTATCCGTGTCATGGGTTCCTTTGTTCAGGGAGCATCTGACCTTCGTGGCCAGCTCCCGCTTGCTGGTTGGCTTGAGGAGTATGTCAGTGATGCCTGCCTTTTTCTTGAGCATCGGCAGATGCACGCTGTGTCCTGTGAGCATGAGGATGGGGATGTCCTGGGCCAGCGCGTGCACGCGCGAGGCCAGCTCTTCTCCCGACATGCCGGGCATGAGGTGATCGGTGATGAGGAGGTCGAAGGTCTCGGGCGATTGGGCGAACTGTTCCCAGGCTGTTTCAGGGCTGGTCGTGGAGGTGACCGTGTAGCCGAAGGACTCCAGGGTGATCCTGAGCAGGGTCTCGATCTGAGGCTCGTCATCGACGATGAGGATGCGTCCGGATCCTTTCGGGATGTCCGCGGGATCCCCGCCGGCCGCTTCCGGGCAGTCGTCGCTGGCCCGGGGAAGGAAGACCTCGAAGGTGCTCCCTCGGCCCGGGGCGCTGTCCACCTCCACCCAGCCCCCGTGCTGGGAGACGATTCCATAGACGGTGGCCAGCCCCAGGCCCATCCCTTCTCCTGGTGGTCTCGTCGTGAAATAGGGGTCGAAGATGCGCCGGAGAGTCTCCTGGTTCATCCCGACCCCCGTGTCCGTGATCGCGATGCGGATGAAGACCTCCATGTCTTCCCTGCCCGTGGCGGGGGCGAGGGAGCAGGTGAGGGTTCCCGGTGAGCCGTCCATGGCCCTCACGGCGTTGTCGATCAGGTGGAAGAGGACGAGATGGATGGCCGCGGGATCCACGGAGACCGGTTCCGTCTGCGGGTCGATGTCCAGATGCAGCTTCAGTCGACCGATGTGTTCACGGACCAGTCGCTTGGCCAGGCTCTTGATGAGGATGCCGAGATTCAGGCGCTGCCGCTCACCCATGGGTTTTCCCGAGAAGAGGGAGATCTGCTCCACCAGCTCCCGGGCCCGGGAAAAGGAGATGGCGACCTGGCTCAGGCAGGTGTGCAGTCGGGTGCCCTCCTGGGCGAAATCCATGGCCATCTCGTTGAATCCCATGGCACTGAAGAGGATGTTGTTGAAGTCGTGCGCGAAGCCGCCGGCCAGGGTGCCCAGGGCCTCCATGCGGGTGGCCTGCTCCAGCCGACTCTGGAGAAAGCTTCGCTCCTCCTGGGTTCGCATGAGCCCCGTCACGTCGGAGAGCACACAGAGCGCTCCGTCCTTCAGGGGGACCCCTATGACCTGGAAGGCGTCTTCCTCCAGCCGCACGGTTTCCTCGGCCCGTTTTCCACCGAGGGAGGTCGCCCTGACCCTCCGAAGCTGTTCGTGGCCATCAAAGAGTCGGCAGATGTCTTTTTCTCCCGGGGTTGGAGTCTTCCAGGGAGCGACGCCGTAGACATCCACCAGGCGGCCCTTCCCGTCGAAGGCGACGAGGAGGGTCTTCAGGGAACGGAGCACTTCGCGTGTGTGCCGAAAGCGGAGGCTGGCACTTTGTTCCCGGACATTCAACCGCCCCAGGAGGTACTCCCCAAGGAAAATGGCGAGGAGGAGGAGAAGGAGGGCTCCCATGAGAGGCAAAGCGTGGTAAGGGTTGTCGGTGTGGAGGGCAAAGCCACCCAGGAGGAGCGAGCCAGAGTAGATCAATATCCGGATGATCCATGCATATCGTCGCCGGGCTGCGGTTATTCGCGGTGACATGATCGGCTCCTCGCTGTGGTTCCTTGGACCCTTTTATAAACTGGATCGGTATCGGGCACCATGTTTTTCTGAGCGAGTGGTGCCCAAGGAGTCAGGGAAATGCACACCATCAACACGAACCATGCCCCCGCGGCCATCGGCCCATACGCCCAGGCCGTCCATCACGGGGGGCTCATCTATTCATCGGGAATAATCGGGTTGTCTCCCGATACCGGGGCCCTCGTCGAGGGTGGGATCGAGGCCCAGACCCGACAGGTCCTGGCCAGCGCGGCGGCCATCCTCGAGGCGGGGGGGGCGCGCCCCGTTGATGTCCTGAAGACGACCATCTACCTGACCGATCTGGCCGATTTCGCGGTGGTCAACGGGATCTACGCAGAATTCTTCGGCGAACACCGCCCCGCCCGGGCGACGGTACAGGTGGTCGCCCTCCCCAAGGGTGCGCTTCTTGAGCTGGATTTCATCGCCGCCGCGAGAGGGTGAGGTCTGGCAGACGCAGGACCATGGAGCCCGGCGGGACCGCCAGATCGGCGGCCACGACGGAGCACTTCGCCTTGAGCGCGAAGGCCACGGGCCGCGTGGTTTCACTGAGGGTTTCGTAGTTTCCCTGGCCCTTGGCGATGATGAGGTCTGCCCGCTCCCATACCTCGCGGAACGCCGGAGAGGCCGTCTCGGGGAGGACTCCCGGGAGGGCCTGCCCCGTCTCGACCACGGGGATCAGACCGCTGAGGCCCACCTCGACGGCGTCGGACAGGAGCACATCGTTGAGGATAGGGCCCCCCCGCACGGCGAAGGTGAACCGGGCGGGTCCCACGGTCTCCATGAAGAGCCGGTCCAGGACGATCTCTCCACAGTTGTCGCCGATGTACAGGATCTCCCGGGCGCCGTCCACGAGGGCGCGGAGGGCATCGGGCGTGCCCAGGTGGAAAGGATCGGTGAGGGAGGAGGCCAGGGACTCGTGGGCAAGCTCCTCGGTCATGGTGTATTCGTTGCCGAAGTCGATGATGTTGCCCCCCACGGCGAGTCGCAGGGCGTGCTCAAAGGGGTCCGGTGACGCCGCGACCTCCTCCCTGAGCCTGGGGAGAAGAGCCCCGATGAGCTGGTTGTATCGGCTCCTGAGAGGCGCGTAGGGGTCTGTGAGGCCAAGCGCCGCGAAGATGTGCCGCTCGATCTCGGCCCCCATCTCCGGGGGTGTCCGGGCCAGATCCATGTGCGCCAGCACGCCGAGGATCTCCCGGCCGAGCCGTTCGGAGACGACGGAGTCCGAGGTGAAGGTCCTCAGGGTCCTCACGGCACTCTTCATAAAACAACTGAAACATTCGAGGGTGGTCTGCATGGGGGAGGTTTTTCTCGACAATCGGCGAATTTCTACTACGCTGTGGGGTAAATGGCAACGCATTCAAGGCCGCCTGGCGGGCTTTTGTGCGCCGGAAAGGGAACCCCATGAGAAAGACCTTCGCCCTGCTGCTCTTTGTCGCCTGGCTCGTTTCAGCCTGTGACGACAGCTCCACCAACAACACGAGCAACGTGAACAACACGAGCAACGTGAACAACACGAGCAACGTGAACAACACGAACAATGTGAACAACAGTGACCCCCTCTGTGGTAATGATCTTCGGGAGTTTGGAGAGGAGTGCGACGGCGTGGACCTCGCTGGACAGTCCTGTGAGGGGCTGGGCTTCGAGAGCGGGACCCTCGGGTGCTCCGACGACTGCGCCTTCGACCTGTCGGCGTGTGTGGAGGCCTGCACCGACGACTGTTCCGAGAACGAGACACGCTGCTCGGGGAACACGATCCAGGTGTGCGGCCTCGGGGAGGACGGCTGCCGGCACTGGGGCGACGACACGAACTGTGCGGACGACAGCCTCGTCTGCGGTGACGTGGAGGGCGTCGTCTCCTGCGTGGTCTGCGTGGACGCGTGTTCCCCGGAGATGTACCAGTGCTCGGGGGACCTCCTGCAGGTGTGCAACACCGGGGCCCTCGGATGCACCGAGTGGGAGACCCAGGTGGACTGCTCCCAGGGCGGGCAGACCTGCGATTCCGCGGCCGCGGGCGGCCCCGCCTGCAGTGACGAGTGCTCCGACGTCTGCACGCCCAACGACTACCGGTGCAACGGGGACCGGATCGAGTTCTGCGAGCCTCAGACCAGCGGCTGCTACGGCTGGTCGCTCACCGAAGACTGCTCGCTGGGGGGAGAGGTCTGCGACGACAGCGCCTGGCCGCCCTCCTGCGTCACCTGCACCGACGAGTGCCCGGGCGAAGACATGACCCAGTGTTCGGGGGACTCCATCGAGACCTGTACCCAGGGCTCCGGCGGGTGCCTGATCTGGAGCTTCACCGAGGACTGCTCCTTCTCCGGTGAGTTCTGCGACGACCACACCGGCACGGCGGTATGCTCCACGACCTGCACCAACGTCTGCTCGCCTGTGGGCTCCCAGCGCTGCAACGGCGATCAGATCGAGGAGTGCACGGTGCAGTCGTCGGGCTGCCGCGACTGGGATCAGGTGGACGACTGCAGCGCATACGGACAGGCCTGCCAGGATTCCACGGAGGGTTCCGTTTGTACCGTCGAGTGCATCCACGAGTGCGCCACCCTCTACGAGCAGGTGTGCAGCGGCGACTCCATCATGGAGTGCAACGAGGACGGCGACGGGTGCCGCTACTGGGAGGAGTACGACAACTGCGCGTCCTGGAGCCAGGTGTGCGACGAGACCTCCGGTGCTCCCGAGTGCGTCTATGACTGTGTGAGCGAGTGCGGAGGCTACTCCGAGACGCGGTGCAACGGAAACATGACCGAGTACTGTGAGGAGGGCTTCGACGGCTGCTACTACTGGGTCACCTACGAGGACTGCGCCGCCTCCGGGCTGGTGTGCGACAACAGTTACGGGTTCCCCGAGTGTGTGTACGACTGTGTGAACACCTGCGACCCCTACGTCTATGAATGCTCGGGGACCGACGTCTATTACTGCGAGGAGGACCTCAACGGCTGCTTCGACTGGGTCCTCTCGGAAGACTGTCTCGCAGAAGGGTACACCACCTGCGTCGACAACGGCGACTGGGACTACTGCGACTGACCGGGTCCTTTCGGAAGATCAACGGGACAATCAGGCGAGGGGGGAGAAGCGGGCGGTGAAGTGGCGCATGATGGGCGCCTCGTAGGTGATCTCGTAGCCCTTGAGCGCGTTGCGGCGATCCCACACATTCTTGAGGGCCCACACCACCACCTCCATGTGGTTGTCGGTGTAGGTGCGGCGGGGGATGGCCAGGCGCAGCAGCTCCATCGCCGGGGGGCGGTTCTGCCGGGTCACGGGGTCGCGGTCGGCCAGGACCGTCCCGATCTCGACGCCCCGCACGCCGCCCTCGAGGTAGAGCTCGACGCCCAGGGTCTGAGCCGGATACTGCTCCTGGGGGATATGGGGCAAAAAGGCCATGGCGTCGACATAGACCGCGTGGCCGCCGAAGGGCTTGAGCACCGGGATGCCCTCCTCTTCGAGGCGGCGTCCGAGGTAGGCGGTCTGGGAGATGCGACCGTGGAGGTAGTCGAACTGGGTGGCTTCGTAGAGCCCCCTGGCCAGGGCCGCCATGTCCCGCCCCGACATCCCGCCGTAGGTGATGTACCCCTCGAAGATGATGTTGAAGACCGCGCACTGCTCGTACAGCTCTTCGCTGCGCAGGGCGATGAAGCCGCCCATGTTCACGATGGCGTCTTTTTTGGAGGACATGGTGCAGCCGTCCGCGAAGGAGAACATCTGGTGGACGATCTCCCGGATGGTCAGGTCGGCGCAGCCGGACTCCCGGGTCTTGATGAAATAGGCATTCTCCGCGAAGCGCGCCGCGTCGAAGATCAGGGGGATGCCGTGGCTACGGGTGACCTGGGCCACGGCCTGGATGTTCTCCATGGAGACGGGTTGTCCACCGCCGGAGTTGCAGGTGATGGTGAGGATCACCATGGGGATGCGGTCGACTCCGTACTCGGCGATGCACCGCTCGAGGGCGTCGATGTCCACGTTCCCCTTGAAGGGGTGCTCAATCCGCGGGTCCTTGGACTCGGGGATGGTGCAGTCCACGGCCGTGGCCTTGCGGAACTCGATGTGGCCCTTGGTG